>CAJVXH010000045.1 GCA_913009835.1 uncultured bacterium | reverse complement strand
TCAACAGCAAGGTCCAGATCGCACGCAACAAGGCGCGGGGCTACCGATCTATCGAATACTTCAAAACCATCATCTATCTCGTCGCTGGGAAGCTCGACCTCAGCTTACCCACATGAAATAGCGAGGAACCAATATCGAGAATTGGGGTTGGTGGGATTATACGGATGTCCTATTAACCAACGTTACATTTGAAGATTGCGGTCTATCTGGGGACCGATCTGAATGCGGTGCTGGTCCAGATCTGGATCGCGATGATCGCCTATCTGCTGGCCCATCTGGTGCAGCAGAAAGCACCAGAAGGGGCGATTTCTGCTCAGAGGCTGATGGTCTTCGTCGCCATCCGCATACTGATGAATATCCCGCTATCCCATGCGTGGCAAGACTTTCAAAGAACAAAACGCAAACGGCGACAACGACTGAAATGTCAAACAAGAAACAGCAACTGATATACCGGACAGTTCTGAAACAAGGGGACGAATGTGCTCGTCCCTTTTTAGCCTAAGATTTATAGTAACTGCGAAGTGTGACTTCTTGGCGGTATACTCAGATAATGGTCAGCATTTATCACTTAGGGTATAAGCCAAGCTGCCAGACAATGAGTCCAACTCTGTTTGACTTGAGATCAGGGAAGAAGAATAACTATACTATTGGGATCGTAACCATAGTTATGCATGTGTCCAAAATCTTTAGAAACGTGCACTCAATATTCGTTTTACTTGAATTCGCGTACTTGTTCTTGCACCCTGTTTGGAATACAGCTGTGACAGAAGGCTGTGCGAGTCATGCCCCAGCTTTGATCATTTAGCAACTTCGGTTTTTATGGTACAAATGTCTAACCATTCACCATAAATACTCCATATTAACTACACAAACCTGAGACGTTTGAGTCGGATTTGATTCAGGGAAGGTACAATAACTGAAGTACAAGCTGCTTGCAGATTAACACATCCAACCACATGAAGGTTGCGGAGAGATCGTACCTCAAGAGAATGAGGTAGAGCAGTGGGATTTGTGCCAGATGGCGTACAATAGCGGGACAACCAGTGGAGAGAGAGATGAAATTCTGGAAAAGAAACATTGTGCTCCTTACCCTGCTCGGAACCTGTATCCTACTTATCCCCCCCACCCTGTCCCTTGCAGAGGCAGCAAATATTGCTCATGAACAGGAAATCAATGACCGCTTCGTTCGTGCTCTCATGGATGACGAACGGTACACGGAGTCAATTGCCTATCTGACTGATGCGCTTGGCAAAATGGAGAGAACGCCCAGCCGTTTCCCGCTCACACTATTACTGATCGAAGCCCAACTGAACCGATACATGGTGGCCGACGCTGAGGAGGCAATAGACGAAGCATTTTTGCTGGCATCCTCAAAAAGAGATAGCAGCAAGGTATGGAAACTCAAGGGATGGGCTGCCGTACTGAGCAACGAAGCTAGCCATAGAGATTCCTTGCAATCCTCCTACTCATCCGCAGATTTGAGCTTGGCCGCTACAGAAGACTCGTATTCGGACACCACTATCAATGACATACGTATCACCAACTCCTTCTTCGAGAGCGATCTGCGCATGGTGCTGACTGACTTGTCGATGGAAGCGGGTATGCCCATCCTCTATGGAGGTGGTCTGGAAGGGTTGGTCACCTTCGATGCGATTGACGAGCCGCTGGAAGATGTGTTGGAATCGGTTTTGTTGCCGTTGGGATACACGTTCCGATTGCTGAAAGGAAAGTACTTCGTGGGCAGCATTTCACCGAAAGATCCAGCGTTCGCCCTGCTGTCCGAAACAGAAGTGGTCACGCTGGCCAATATCTCGTCGCACAATGCGGTGATGAGTATGTCCGATTTTTTCCTTCCATACGTAAAGTCGAGTCCGATTGGTAACTCAGTAGTTATCACCGCCCCGCCGACCATCGTTGAACGTATCAGGCAGGATCTGCGTAAGATGGACAAAGCGCCGATCCAGATCAGCATTGATGTGATCGTCGCTGAAATCAGCCATGAAGGCGCGCTTCAACTGGGCGTGGACTGGTCGATTAACAACCGCTCGAACCAGCACCCGCGTCAGGCGTCCGGTGGTGGTTCGCCGGGCATCGACAACCCCGCTCTTGAGCTGAACATGTCCGATTTCGGTTCGAACATTCTGAGCAATGTGGTTGATGTTCAGGTGGATCTACAGACCTTGCTCGTGACCGGCGACGCGAAGATACGTGCCAACCCGCGGATCACCGCGATGAATGGTCGTCCTGCCACGATCAAGCTTGTCCGTGACGAGTGGTTCGAAGCGTCCAGCGGCGGCAACCAGGCGTTAAGCTACAACACCCTGCAAGCCATCAGCTCAGGGATTCAGTTGAACATCACAGCGTTTGTCTCAGATGAAAGTAGCGAGATCACTATGTACGTGTTCCCGCAAGTAGGTGATGTAATCGGACAGAACAGCGAAGGATTGCCACGTATCAACACCCGCAGCGCCGAGACAACAGTCCGTGTATCGGATGGGGAGACATTCACTATCGGTGGTCTGAGTCTGGAGATCAAAGAGACAGAAGAACGGAAGATTCCACTCCTCGGCAGCATCCCTTTCCTTGGTTATCTTTTCCGCTACACCTCAGAGTCGGTTCGTGAATCGGAAGTTGTGATTTTCGTGACCCCCAGGATAGTCTGACCCCAAACTCACCAGAATTGACAACGTCCGGGCAGACTCTCCGCCGCCCAATTCAAACAAAATCGCGCTGTAAACACGCAAAAATACCATACAAACCAGCAAAACGCCGGCTATTGACGCCGAGTATTGTGGGTTTGAGTTCTGTTCTGCATGATTCACCTCCCCCGCCTGGGTATTGACAAACAAGATATCAGTCGCATTGGCGTGCTTGTCTACGATCCCACCACCACCACCAGCGGTACAGCCTGTTTGAACCAGACGAACTGGTGTGCTCTGCCCCGCCGCAGGATGGCAGCGTGGCATGAGATGAGATGTAAGTCGGTCAGAGCGAAATCGTATTCAACATCCCGAGTTACGATCGCGGGTTCCAGTTCAAAGGCGAGTTCGAGCTACCAAACCCCGTATTGCTACAGCCTCATGATCGCTGGCTCCCCAGTGTCTGGTCTCCAAGAGCACCTGCTGTAGCATACCGCCATTGGCCCAACAGCATGAATAGAGATATTGAATTGCAAAAAGTCTTTGTAAAATCTCATATGTTAGGAATACCTATTACAGTACTAACAGAATTTTATGATTATTGGGAATACTAGAGTATTTTTGAAAATATTGTGATATCACTTGACTCTATATACAAAAACGCATACTCTCTAGGTAATCTATTCACAAGAGTCGGGGAAAAAGATATTTTATTATAGTATAATAATATTCTCATAATGCTGATTATAATTTGATTGTTAATTGCTTGATACGAAGTTCCCAAAATTGACCATCTGGAAGCTGAAACCGCATGGGAGGCGGACAGCTAGTCAAATCGCACCGGAACGATGAGGTGCAACTGAAGGGAGGGAAGAGACTATGAAATTGCTCGTTGTAGTTGCGGTCTCACTCATGATGTTCGCAACCGCCTTAGCGACTGAACCACCGGCTTTCGGCGGCTATGACGCTGGTTGGGGGCAGAACCCCATGAATTGGGACCATCAGGAAGGCATCTACAACTCTGGACTATGCTTATGGGACCCAGTAGAAGGCAGCTATGTCCAGTTTGACGGCGACGGCAATCGCATTGGTCCGATCACTTACGACCCGATCACTATCGAACTGTGGGTCGAAATTCACATGATCTGTACCTATGGAGCGCTCAACTACCAGTTCCACCGCGTCAACGAGAATGCTTTTGGTGGAGAAACAGTTGAGTTCATCATCGATGGTACCGTCCGCTCAAACGAGTTGAACTGGGTTGGATTGGTGCCTGGTCCGGATGGATTTGACGCATTGGTGTTCCGTCATGGCATGTACGGTAGTGGTGCTGACATCCCGTTAACCTGGTACGGTCGTTATGGCGATGGCATCGTGGTAGATGACAACGAACCTTGGATGCTAATGATACACAATCCGTGTGGTGGTATGGGTTGGTGTATTCGGAAGTGTGATCATTGGTTCCAGTTCAAGGGTGTTTTTGATCTGCCGTACCACATTGATGACGGGTATTACAGTCTCGAAATCTCCGGCTGCCCGACACCGGGTCTGTAGAAGAGATTTGTCGGGCTTAAAACGAGTGGGAGCTCGTTAAAATCGCACCGAAGTATTCAGGTGCACATTCAGGAGGATGGAACGATGAAGATGTTTCTGGTAATTGCGGTATCGCTAGTGATGATTACAGCTGCTTTTGCGACTGATCCGCCAGCATTCGGTGGCTATGCTGCTGGTTGGGGTCAGAATCCGACGAATTGGGAAACCACGTCAGGTGCTTATGATTCAGGTCTCTGTCTGTGGGATCCGGCTCGTGGCTATGTCCAGTTTGATGCTAATGGCGTTGACCTCGGAGCGATTGTGTACGAAGACATCACGATCGAGCTGTGGGTTGAATTGCACATGATCTCAACCTACGAAGCTACCAACTACCAGTTCCACCGCGTGAACCAAGATGCGTACGGCGGCGAAACCGTTGATTTCATCATCAACGGCACCATACGTTCGAACCAGCAGAACTGGGTTGGCCTGACACATGGACCGGACCCAATCGATGCGCTGGTATTCCGTGAGGGCATGTACGGTCATAACGAAACCGACATTCCGTTGACGTGGTACGGTCGCTTTGGCGATGAGCTTGTACCAGATCCCCTCGCACCTTGGACGGAGTTGACTATAGATGGAAATGGTGACGTCGGGATGACCATTGTAAAGTGCGACCACTGGGTTCAGTTCAAGGGCCAGTTCTTCTTGCCATATCACATTGATGATGGTTACTACAGCCTCACAATCGCTGGATGCCCGACCCCGGGTCTCTAATATTCATGGCCTGAGAATAAGATCCCAGCCAGTGTAAGCTGGTTGGGATCTGTATTTGACTATAGTCGTTCTCAAAAGTACAGCGCGATGTGCGTCATTCTGAAAATGCGGACGTTGTCTTTTTGGAGTCAGCATTTGAAGAAGATCTAACTATGCGATCAGTCATGACTTGCATATAACCATCGGATTAGTTAGACCTTCTTCATTCCGTTCGGCAAACTGACTCCGAACTTCATTCAGAATGACCTCCTATCGAAATAGGCTTTCAAGAATGACTACAAATAATTCTCATCAATAACTGTTGATAATCGTACCTGTTAGAGCATTAACGCATTTTGGGGTTCTCTAGTCTGTACCTTGACTTTTGGTCGTCGATCGTTTACACCAAACTGAAATGAAGCCACATACAGGTGCATGATGAGTTACCGCATTTCCTTACTTACCCTGATTCTGACGGGTCTTCTGTCTGTTGCATCTCAAGCTGGAATCGTCCTCAGCCCACCCGTACAGGAAATTGATATACACCGAGGACGTGCCTCCACTTTCACGTATTCAGCAAGCAATAACGGCGATGAGACTGAAACAGTGCAGTTCAAGATCATGAACATGGACATTACTGTAGATGGCAGGCCATACGCCACTGACACCACCTATGATCGAGGGTGTGCTGACTGGATCACAATTGAACCTGCGGAAGTTGTATTGGAACCACTCAAGAGTACAACAATTACCGGAACCATTGATGTTCCTCGCGATGCGGAAGGCTCATACTATGCGATGTTGATTGTCAGTGTGAACCAGGAAGAAATCAAAATGGACGAAGGCGGTGCTGGGTTCGTTGTCCAAAATCAGGTTGGAGTTGTGTTGATGGCGACAACCAAAACCGCGAGAAGCCAGGCGATATTGTATCCTGATACCTTGATGATCTATCCTGATGGAGAACAGGCGGAGCGCACCCAGAACGTATTCGGTACGGGTGCATCCTGGGAAATCGTACTGCCGATTCGAAACGAGGGGAACGCGCACACAAAAGCGAAAGGCGACCTCAGCCTGTGGAGTTCGGCGGGGGTTCGATTGGAAACTGTTCCGCTGGTGAGCGGACAAGGTTATATCCTGCCGGGGCGGACACGTAACTTCCGTGCCAAAGGCAGTGGATCACTCACTAATGGTTATTACGTAATGAGCTTTAACCTGCGTACAGATGAGGGCAGGACTATTTCAGAGAATATGCCATTTTCAATCCGTGATGGCGAGGTCTTTTTCAACGAGACAATTGACGAAACAGAAGAACTATTGCGCGCAGCCATGCCTCGCTTCCGGCTCCGACAGCCGGTGCTGGAACGCAAATTGACTCCCGGCGGCGACAGCTATTTGGCGATCAACATGCAGAATACATCCAATGACACCATCGTCCTCCGACCGCAGAAAATGGAGTGGTTCATTGATGGAAATGGACTGTCCAACTTCGACCATGAGTTCGCGCCACACGGTCGTTCGGCTACAGCATGGATAGAGTTGATTGAGGAAGAGGTCGTTTTATTGCCGAAACGTTCAGTTTCAGTAAAAACCAAAATTCACACACCGGACCAGGAATTGGCTGGTGAGTACTATGCCGCGATAACCTTTCAGCCCGACGGTGTGGACCCGACGATGCTGGATAATTTTCGTGGTGCGCGCACACAGCTGCTTATCCTGAAAGGGCCAGACGAAGGCACGGCGTCGGTGAATATCGATTCGATATATGTCGACAAACGAATCACGGATGACGGCCCTGTGTGCGATCTAAGGTTTAGCGTTTTCAATAGCGGCAACAAGTACTGCTACGTGGACGGCAAGATCACGCTGGAGAAGGAAATCGCGCCAGGCATGTACGACTTCTTTAATGATGCATTAGTTTTTGGAGGACGCCAGACCATTATTATGCCCAATTCCAACCACGGTTTCCTGTTGAGTATTCCAAATCTTCCGACGGGGAAATACCGGGCAATTTTCCGCGTTGCCTATGAGATGGACCAAGGGGCGTACAGCACGTACCGTGTGTTCAAGATGTAAACACTGCAGGTGACACTATGAATGAATTCAGATACGTCATGATGGGTGCCCGGTCGGTGATTTCCTTTGCGATCATCACGTTGCTGCTGGCTGGAGCGTATGTCTATGCACAGGATGCACCGAAAACAACACCTCCGCCCAAATCACCGGATCGCAGCACGCAACCTCTCGACATCGAGCAAAAGGTTTTGCTCAATTCAGTAGTCAACGACGGTCCCTTTGGTTTCGGACGCGCCACTTTTGGCGAAGGTGAATTTGGACAGGAAGTTACCGATGGTGAGGGCGAAATCGACGAGCTGGAACCCGAAATGTCGTTCCAACTCTCCTGGACAAGCTGCAAGTGGCATCGAAGCAATTCTGATGAACCCGCCCAGGCAATATTGCAGGGGACCTTCACCTCGGATGTCCCAATGATCTGGAGCTTGCATAATGGTGAAGACCCTGAGGGTTTGCTGACACTGCTACCCTTCATTGAGAATGTAACCGGTATACCTGGTCAGGGTCAGGATGTCCCGTTGGAATGGGAGTATCGGCTAGATGGAGGTTGGTGGATACCACTACAGCAAGAGAGCTACGGATTCAGCATCCTGATTCCGCAAGGAAGTCACGGGGTCGAACTGAAGGTTATCGGCTACCTGCCATACACGGTGGATGATGGATACTACCGCCTGTCTATGGTCCAAGAACTGATTCCGCAACTCTAACCTGCCCGACAAGACGGAAACCTACCTTGAAGTGAATAACGCACGTCTCATCACGCAAGTATGACAAAACCAACGTGTTGTAAATTCGTACTCGGGCACAAAGAAAAGGACTTGCGACAGGCGCAGACCCTTGATTTTACAATACCCGCGGTAGGCTCGACACTTCACTTCACGTACTACTCATTCGGACGGCGACTGCTTCGGCCCCAGACTCATGACTGACCTCCCTGGGTTCAATCCAAGGCCAAAACCGCAACGTGCTAAACCACACTCCGTGTCTGAAAAGCTTTGACTTTAGACAATCGCTCATTATGGAAATAAGCCTATGTGTATTCGTAGATATCAGCAACCGCGCCTTCTTCGTTGTTGTAGCCTAAGCTTATTCCCCAGCTAGGGCTGGCATCTTCATATTCCTTTGCGTAGTTGATTTGTTTGGCAAACGCCAATCCTGCAATTTCGTCCGGCAAGACAATGTCTGCACCGGGCAGGCGTGGTGTAGCAGCTTCGTTTTTCATTCTTACTCCTCGATAATTGGTTGGATATTCATTGATTTGTTCTTCAAAAACTGCTTTTAGAACCGGGGTGCCAGTGGAGATACGGCCCAAGTGGAAATACCGGGCAATTTCTACAGGAAGAAGCCCGGGAACGCCCAAATGGATTTTATATTTTTTGAAATTTTTCAGGTGGGACACATAGGGCGGTTTGGGCGGTGAATTCCGTATCCTTCCCTTGAAACGCTATCGTAAGGAAGAGTTATGGAATTCACCGCCCGAAGTGACCCATCCGCCCCAACAACGGTTAGAACGGACTACTGAAATTGACCGTGGGTCTGAATCGACCGTCTTTGTCTTTCTGATCATCGTTCAGTGACACGAATTGCCAGCCGCGAGTCTTCTTTCCACAGAACTGACGATCCATCGGTGTGCATTCAACCTGACGCAGTAACTTGGCAAACTGACAGTCGTTAAAGTGATTAGTTGATCCGTTTGTCTGCATCCAGTATTGATACGCCTGTCGCAGATTAGATGTCGGCTCCCATTGGGTCTGGTCGTTTGTATCCACTGTACAGCAATCCATGATGAAATCTGAAAGTGGATTCATCTCCTGGCGGTATTCTTCTGTTGCGTTGGTAACCGATGCCGGAATCTGAAGACCCTTTTTCTGCCAATCCAAGCATCCTTGGACAGCCCAAGCAAGGATAGCAGGTCCAGCGATTTCTGGATTGCGTAGTTGAGCCTTTATCTGTGGATCGCGCTTAGCCTTCGGTACAACTTGTTCGAAGGGTACACGTAGAATTCGTCGCCACATGGCATCATCCCCGGCTTTGACATCCGGGGCATCGTTTGCGACTAGCCACAATTTGAATTCAGGTAGGAATTCGAACGCTTCTCTGAACAAAAAACGCGCCGTTATTTGATCACCACCAGTTATGGATTTGATTAGTCCTTCAGCCAGTTTTTTACCTTCATCCACTTCGATGGAAGCGACGAACCGTGATCCCACTAATCGGGCTATGTCATTCCTGGGACTACCAGTGCTGCTGCGTTTAAGGAATGTTTCGAAGTCAGCCGTAGCACAGTAATTACCCATCATGTTTTTCACAGCTTCGATGAATGTGCTCTTGCCAGATGCGCCAGGACCATGAACAAAAAACAGTTTGTCTTCGCCCGTATCACCGGTCAATGAGTATCCAACAGCCCGTTGAAGAAAGGTCTGTAGGTCTTTGTCGCCATCAGTTGATTCGTTAAGAAATCGTTCCCACAAGGGTAGGCGTTCAGCTAACCCATTCCAACACACAGGTGCTAGCTTCGTTATCATATTGCTTCGATCGTGGAATTGCAGTTTGCCGGTTCGAAGATCTATGGTGCCGTTATCGACGTTCAGTAGCCAGGGGTCCGGATCGAATTTGTCAATTTTCGCTGCTACTGCTTCTTCGCTGCCTGCCAGATCCTTCATCGCTTTCAATCGTTGAACTGATTCTGAACGCAACATCCAGTTCAGTATGTCTTCACGCTTTTCGCGATCCTGTACACCTTCAGCTTCTTTCACGATTGCACGAACGGTAGCCTTTGCTTTGCGCATTACAGCGCCTGTGGAATCTTCTACCCACCGTATTCCATCCCAGACATACCAAGATTTCTGACTGTTACAGAATCGAAGATCACTTCCATGCTGAGCTACCAGACGTTCAGCATTTCCATAGTCCGTGTGAGGGTAATGACGATGTTGTCGCCATTCTGGTTCGATGATATCCCGTAAATCGTGCCAAACTTTCCCTTGACAGCCATTGTGGTGGCAACCTGCCGCTACAGGTCCATCAGCCCGTTGAACGATAAAAGCTGCGCCGTTGGTGTGTTCTGCATTCCACGGGCAGGTTTGTAGCACCCAACGCTTGCCTTCTTGTCGTGTTCCAGAACTGTTTCCTGTATGTTGCCAAACATGGGATCCGGTTATGCCATAGGTGTTCAATTTCAACCGGTGAGTTTCGATCCAATCTTCAATGTCGAATCCGTTACCACCATCAGATGGCGTAGACGCTTCAAAGGTGGCTGGTTGAATCGCTAGCAACTGATTTCGAGTAATGATACTGGGATTACGTGCCGACTCATCCCAAAGGATCTGGCTTTGCCTGTGCGGACGTTCTGGTGTGTTTTCACCCTTGTGCGCCCAGGTTCCATATAGACGCCAGATACGGGATGGGTTATGGACTGACTTGTCGATGTGCACCTTGGGTGTGTCGAACATACCAGCCAGCGCTTCCAGTGCCCCACGGATCAACCCGCTGTCTTCAATCGGTAGATCAACGCGATACATCAGGTGAGCGCCATTTCCGGAACTGGCAATGACCGGTTTGGGCCAGCCAAGATCTTCCAACTGACCACGGACACGCTTTGCCAGGCTGATAGATGCTGCTTGTTCTTCCACCGTTGAAGAGGTGTCGGGTTGACGATCAGGATCGAAATCGACAAGCAACCAGTGAATTCGGGATACATCCGTGTCAGTAGCTGACTCACCCTTTCTAGCGGGCAATAATTGGTTTAAGGAATTCTGATCAACATCCATTTCCAGTGGATTAGGCGTAAAATAAACGCCTTTGGCGTACGGATTGATTTGCGCAGCTTCAGCTGCCATAGCTTCATAGTCATCAAAAAAGCCACTGTAGTTTCGTGTTGTTCCTGATCCCGGATCACGTACACTCAAGGCACGTAATTCTGTGAGTTGATTCTCCTCACATAGTGAGGTTAGTGTTTTATGAATTGTAGCAGGCTTGGCCGATTCTACCTGTTTTAGCTGTTCTACTTCATCCATGGGCACTTCGAACCATCCGCTTTCGGTATTTATCCTCAGGATGAATTGATCAGGATCCGGATTCAGTTTGGGGAAGAACTTGTGTGAGCGTTCAAATACGCTGTGATCGAAACCTTCGAACTTTGATTTTGCCCAGGCATACACCGCATCTGCTTCTTCGGCATCTTTGAAGTAAACATCATCTGATGGTTCAAATGGCAGGATAACGCGGAAGCGGGCGTGAATCCCGCTATTATCGGGCTTGTCTTCCAGTTGGCTGGTGGATGTGTATATAATATAGTTGTAATTCTTGAACAAATCTTCAGCTTCTTCGATTGTAATCTTCCCATCATCTGCATCCAGCGAAAGTCCGGTCATTCCAATGTAGCTGGTCTTGCTGCAGTTCTTGTCAGGATCCCAGACATTCGTGGAATGGACATAGTGGCGGAAAAGTTCTTCTAAGGTGGGTTTGTCTTCAAGATCAACTTCTTCAAGTGTAAATCTTGTTACCGTGTTCCCGTCAGATTTTGTTTGTAGTTGAATTTCCTTATTCATTGAAAGTCTAATTTTCATAAGCTTATCCTTGGTTTGTTATTTGATATCCCAGATATTAAGTTCTTCATGTTCTTTTCCTTCAATTTCGTTCAGATAATCCCTAAGACACGCTTCACAATAATCTTCTTCCGTGTCATACATGTTACCTTCAAGCCATTTTGGTTTCTTCTTTTCGGATTTCTTGTCCGATTTCATCTTCTTTTCCATAGAATATCCTTGGTTGGTTGTCGTTAAGATAGTAGATACGCTTGATATGATCGACTTGTCGACGACTGATCCCGTACCTGTTTTGGATGTAACGCCGTGACAAATCCATATCAATTGCCTGACACACTGCGCTACAAAGTCTTCTGTCTTCTAGTACTTCCGCTGTCGTTGTATGTAGTCCCATAGTTTCTGTCCTTTAAGTGTTTAACCTTTAGTAGTTTGCATTCCAGTACCGGTACATGCCACCCCGACAAAAACCGCGATATGCGGCTGATGTCGTAGACTTTCAATACTGGGAAAGAAATTTAATATCTGACATTACTATTGTAACATTATTTGGCTTATTTGTCAATAGCCAATTGAAAATTATTCTGGGTCTACGCGGATTATTGCTTTTACTACACATTCTACCACCCCTCCAGAAGATTGACGGATTCAACAGGTTGAATGTAGCAAAACCTGTTATCCTACAAGGGATACAGCAGATGATGGTGATGCAGGAATACCGTGATTTATAACATCCGTTTACCAGGTAGAAACTTGGAATCGTGGGGCTCAACACATCGGGGCAAAGCCTGTATCTATGGATGTGACAATTATAACAATCTGATATCAGAATATCAAGTATCACTGAAATAATGGGAGCCTGCAAAGTCCAGATTTCGCGAGTTTAGGCTGATTTCTGGCTCTCATCTTAAGCGTCTTAAACTAGTTGTGCTTTTATTCCAGCTTGTTGACTGCATTGCGAAGATGGTCCGGCGAGAGATGGGCGTAGATCTATGTAATCTGAAGATCTGGCACGAGGATACGCCGTATTACGTTCCGTCAATAAATTCTAATCAATGTTCAGATCGATATTCATGGAAACCATCTATTATCGTAAGTATAGCATATGATGGGGAATACGCGGTACCCTATTGCGTTATTTGAGTACCATGTGTGGGCACGTTTATATTATAAGAACCTTGTCAATAGCTGGAGGTCTCCCTGTTTTTGTAAGTGCAGGATATGTCGGGGGATAGGAGGTGCTCCCCTGTGGCTCCCCCAAAAACGTGGGGTAACGAATCTGATTTTTTACCTTTGCTGTTGCTTGGGCGTGAACCGATACTGGAAGGAGTTAGGCATGGATTTCACATTAAACATTCCAAAATCGAAAATGACGGGTGATAATTTTAAAGCGTTACAATCCTATTTAAGGGATGATGATATTCTGATTACTTGGGATGAACTGTTTGAACTGGTGCCAGAAGCAAAAAACGTTAATTGGGGAAAGCTTACATGTGGTGCCAAAAAGAACTTGGGTTTAGGTGTTTCCCAGTAAAAAGCACTTTTGGCTTGATAACAGAAGGGATTTTCTGATTTTTCCCTAGAATTGGTGGAACTTAAGGAAGGTTAGGGAGCGGGCACTTACGTATTGCCTGCACCACCTGCAAGAAACCAACAGGGTAAAGTACCTTAACACGCTTAAGCACATTGGTTGGAATGAGGTAGCTGTGGATTTTCTTGAACGGGAACAATGGGGGCTGAGTAACAAACCCTATTTTTTGCTGGACTTTACAAGACACACAGGTTACATTGTTACCTCACTACATAAGGTAATCATGCAGAACCCAAAGCTACAGCGTAAACCGCGCAAAGATGGACAAACTACATTCTGGGCTATGTACCGAGACAGTAGCGGTAAACAAAAGAAGTTCACTTGGATAGGAACTAAGGACTCAGCACAGACAGCACTAGCTGAACTCATGCAGAATATTCAAAGTGAAAAGATGGGGCTTAAGCCAAAAGTTAGGAAGAGTACTACCCTTAAGGATTTAATAACCAGATATCTTAAGTACTGTGCTGATACAAAAAGTGAAGGCACCACTCAGAAGGCAAGGTTTAGCTTGAACAAATTGCTAGACTACAAAGGTGATGTAGTACTAACAGCTATTAATTCTGGTTTTGTTGATGATTATGTAGCCCATAGACTTAAGCAGGTTAAGCCTGTTACTGTGAAGTCACAGCTGGGAAGTATCAGGGCTTGCTTTAATCAGGGCGTTAGATGGTCCCTACTGCAAAGTAATCCTTGGAATGGCAAAAAGGTTCAGGTTGTTAAAGAAGTGCCTGAGTATTTGAAAGCTGATGAAGTCGCTAGGTTTTTGGCGGAAATCAAGGGCAGTGATTTAGAACCACTGGTGAAGTTCTATTTGTATTCTGGCTGTAGGCGTTCAGAACCCCTTACACTGCTGTGGAGTGATGTTAACCTAGAAGCAGGAGAGATCACTTTACGGGGGGCTGAGACGAAGACTAGGACAGCCCGGGTGTTGTCGTTTAGTCAGTTGCCCCAGCTTGGCGAGTTGATGAAGACTTTACCCAGAAAACACAGGCATGTATTTACACAGGTGGGGAAGACAACAGGCAAGGCAGGTAACATTTATGACCCCACAACTGTTACCCAGCGAGTGAAACGTGTTTTTAGAAAGCTGGGTTTTGATGAACGGTATAGCCTTCACAGCTTAAGGAAGACTTGGACCACGTTCAATTTGATTTGCGGGATGCCAATACATATGGTTCAGGCAATAGGAGGGTGGAAGTCAATAACAACGCTGGAGAATTCATATAGCGCCTTGCTTCAAAGCTTTGGTGAGAGCAAGGTTGTGGTTAAACTTCCGTATTAAATGTTACACTATGTTACCTAGAGGCTGGTAATAATATGAAAATGTTACCTGCAGATGAAGCTGTAACCCTGCTTATGATTAACGCTTGTGCGCGAGGGGGGATTCGAACCCCCACACCTTACGGCACAGGTTCCTAAGACCTGCGTGTCTACCAGTTCCACCACTCGCGCTATCCGGTCGGAATTTAGCAGGGGAGTGGAAGCGGCGCAATTGCACTTAGCCCGAGGAGAGAAGTCTCAACGTGACCCTGACAGATACTCTCCATCCGGAAGACTCATCGGTGGGTTGTAAAATGATGGCCATTGACGCTTGTAATACATGAGGATCTCGTTATCTGGTGGGGCAACTGCAGTCGGGATTTCGATCTGTGCGAAACGGAAACCGCTTGGGAAAGGCACCAACACTCTTCCCTCAGCATCGACATCGATCCATTCCTGCCACTCAATGAACGAGACTTGATCGTAATAAGCGGTACCATCATTGCCACCCGGAGGCTCATTGTTACAGCGCACGTTCAAGTAGTTCCAATTTCCTTCAATGTCATCGAAATCATAGAATAACGGAGTCCAGTCGTTGGTCCCACTAACACCGATACTGAATTGATCCACCATGTTGCTTGAACGCGAGTTATAGAATCGAACCTGGAATCCCGCATCACTCACGTTATCAGAACGGATATACCCGAGGAAACTGTGTGGCAGTTCAGATTGTAACCTGACCCGACGACGGAAATCACTGAGGTAATTACCGCCAGTGCCCGCAGGAAGAGCAATCCTCAGGCTTCGTTCGCCGCGATAGAATATTTCTGTTGAATAACCCTCATATTGGCTGTTTGTCACCCATACACGGGCACCCTCTTCTTCCATATTGCCCCAGAGAACGATGTCTCGTCCATACCGAATTCGAGTACCCGCAGGAGCATCTGCGACCTGGACCTCGGATACATAGCCCTCCCAGTTCAGGAACTGAGGAGCAGTGCGTTTGAGATCATTGTCGTGTGTAAACAATGCTACTTGCCGGGCTCCAACCACCTCATCTCGAGAGTAAGTCGTGTCAAACTGGACATAAGCAATCTCCTCGTCCGGTGGGCGCACCAGATGAGTGTTTAAAATCAGAGAATAGTGGGTGATGTAATCCAGAATAGCCCGCGCAAACTCACCGGTCGGAACGACCGGTAGATCATCTTCGATCCATATTGGAGTGATAGATACCCCTTCAACATCGTCATCCCCGATGTTAATTGTAGCCATCATCGAAGGCATCGTTTCGTTGTAGGACAAATCAAATACGAAGTTGCCCAGGCTATGGGCGATGAACTTTCCGTTGTAGACTTCAACGCCCTGAATCACGTGCGGGTGATGACAGATTACCAGATCAGCGCCCATGTCGATTGCATAGTGACGAAGCGCTACCTCACCCGAATCCGGCTGGAGCTCGAATATCACGTAAGGATCGTCAATCTCGACTTCACCGGTAGTAGAGTCTGCTCCAACACTGTCGCCATCACGTGGATAGAAAGAATACTCACTCCCACAATGGACCTGATACATCAGCAGATCTACAGAGTCCTGCAACCCGACCGTCGCTTCGATTCCGGTCCGATTCCACAGGGCGAATCCCGGTCGGTCACGGGCCGCATCCAGGAATGGCTGGTAATTGTTGTAGTGACCATCTCGGTTGCACATGGAAACTATGCCCAACTTCATCCGGTTGTAGTTCATCAACAGAGGTTGACGGGCAGCGATATCGTTCATTCCCGCTCCACCCCACGCGACCCCGTGTTCATCGAGCAACCGTTGAGTCTCCAGCAGTCCCTCTTCCATGTAGTCGCTGCTGTGATTGTTCGCCAACGTTACAAACTGGAAACCGGCATCACTGATTATATTCGTGTCCTGAGGGCGTGCCTTGAAAAGAATGCCCTTTGTCGGATGGCCATCAGAAGAGGTGGTGATCGGACACTCGAAGTTTGCGAAACGCAGGTCCAGCGGATCGAGGATGTCCCGGACGCCGGAGAATATCGCGTCCTGTCCTTGATCGTTAATACGAGAGATGATGCCCCTTGCGAGGATTACATCTCCGACACAACCAATACTGAAGTTCCCACGTTGCTGAGTGATAAGGCCATTGCTCAACGTTTGAGTGAGAAAATCCCAACGGTCGTAACCGTCGGCAACATGCAGTGTCACCGGCCATTCACCTCCGATGGGATACGTGTGGCGCGGGTGTTCGATTATGCTGGTAGTACCGTCTCCGAAACTCCAAAGGAAGGATAAACTGTCGCTGTCCGAATCGAGTGACCAGTTCTCAAACTGGACGATGATCGAATCCGGATTCTGGTGATCAATCCATTGCCAGTCGAAGTCGATGGAAGGTCTGTTCGGCTGAGCGCCAGTCGCATCACGGAGGTTGTCCAGCCGGAAGACGCCCTGGTCGTCATCATCGCTGGAATCGTTGACATAGAAAATGCGATCAATCTGTGGATTATTTCCGAAACGACCATGCCAATCTTCACCGACGGGAAGGTTGATCGAAAACCACTCTTCTTCGGGAAACCATCCTTGGTAAGTCCAGATGAGACTGTCGGTGTTTGGCGCATACTGACCCCAGAGAACGTACCACATCTCATCATTACCGTCACCAAAACCAATCATCTGCATTCGGCTGGTAGGATCACTCATCACGTCAACTGCCCAGATCATTTCCGTGTCAAGCTGAATCGGGAAGTCCAGGGTTTGCATCTTCCAGGTATCCCCAGCAAATGCTACGTGCTGCCCCGGTTCTCCAAATGATCCCCCCTCGATCAGACCCCAAACCGGATCGAGGTCACGATCCTCGTCATAGGTTTCCAGTTCCAGGGTCGCACCTTCAAAATCTTCTATCCCAACAGTGACATTCGGAACTTCGTCAGGTTCCCAGGGGACGATACGATAAAAGGCTTTGCTCCCCGGGTACTCCAGCCCGTCCGGGTCGAACCAGGTGGTAGCGCTGGTGAAGGCAATGGTGTCTTCGATGAGACCGAATTCGTCGTAGCTGCGGAGGACCGCCCAACGGCCGCCTTCGCCTGGATGCGTCCAATTCAGACGGATTCCACCATCTTCCTCCAACGCTGTCAAATGAGGCGTTTCCGTCTGTGCAATCCCAGACACAACTCCTATCGTGAAAACCATTGCGATCACTAGCAGTGCCGCGTAACTACAGCGGGAGACGAGTTTCTTCGGTATGAGAGCTGTCATGTGTCATCCATCCCTGTAGACCGCCGTTCACATTTTGCCTCCACCAGCAAAAGGGAATGCGAGCGTATTCCAAACGTACCGGACTCATCGCCGGGACGCAAGTAATGAGTGACGGTTTCTGCCAAATATTGAAACGTTTCTTTCCCGAGTGGCTCCCTTTCCCGAGATAGAGTTTTCGGTGAAATTGTCTGGAAGATTCCGCATTTTCGCTTGTGAGGTAAGCATGGGTTGAGTAAATTCAGTTTCAGCAGGGGTTACTGGGGAGTGACGATGCGTACGTTGGCGAGTGTTGTGTTAATAGTGTGGTTACTGGCTTGTCCTGCCATGAGCCAACTGCTTGAGGAAGACGGGTCGTTACGCAATTTTCTCTCAGGGACCAATGCAAACTCAGCATATGACAATTGGATCAACCACGTCTCCGAAGGCATAGCTGATCCAGGCTACAACGAATACGCTCCCGAAGAAATTGATCCCCAGACAAACGGATTCGGCTCGTTTCGGTTCATTCCAGACACCCCTAATGGTGATCAGACAATTGAGCACTGGGACAATATTTTCAATGCCATGTTGAGCGGAGACATCCTTTCCGCCGCCACCATGCTCGAAGATTCCGCAGAAACCTTCCGCTACGAGGCTGTCCGTTTTACTGATACCGATCTCGGACGCGTTTACTACGTTTTACGTGAACAGCTCGATGAGAGCTACGTCGATGATTCCGGCACGCCATCCCCTGAGGACGACATCATCGGTAGCTTCCGAAATGGCTGGGGTGTTTTCATTTACAATCCCAACGCCTCTCGTCCCCATGTAATGGTCCAAGTAGTTCACCCCTGCGATGATTTCTTCGCGCCATACGCCGCAATCGATCTGTTCCTCCAGAGTGACGCAGGAACGCTGTGTATCAATGGAGCTGGGCGAGAGGTTCTCTGGACAGAGGAGGGCGGCTATTCCAATAGCAAGTCACTGTCCGATCCCAGCAGAAATGAGAACACCCCGCTTCAGCGTTTCCATGAGAGATTCGTGGATTCATGCGGAGATCAATATCCCGACGCAGCATTTGTGATCCAGCTGCATAGCTTCGACCCGAGTCATAGTATCAACTCGCCGAACATCCTATCTGCCGGGCACGTTCATACATATCCAAAAATGCCGCTACGGGATTTGCGGCGAGAGGGAAAAGATTTAGTTCACCTGACCCCACACCCCGTCTTTGAGTGGTCCGACTGGATTGGTGATGATGGACCGTTACCGGAATTACCGGTAAACGAATACTACGCGATTAACAGCAGCAGCGACTATTATGTCCATATCAGCCCGGATGATTCACTGCTGGTGCCACATGCCACCACCTTGAGAGGTGACCCCAATAACGAACAGGACAAATACCTGTTCAACGAAGACCACAATTATTATCCTAACCAGGTGATAGATCCATTTCTCCACGTTGAGATGGATGAATACCCTGCCTATCTGGAAGACAACAATTTCCCACGCGCCGACTTGTTTAACGACACCACGCCGGTGCCTACCTATGACACATTTGAGCCCTTACTGCAATTCTACCAGCCATTCCTGAATTCGGTAGACGCCTGGCTGAGTTGGTTGGATGAACCCGTTTCTATCGCCATCCCTCCAGAGATTGTGGGGATAGAGGTCTTCGCGGACGGAAACGGCTCGATGCAAGTTCGTTGGGAACCCGTGTCGGATGGACATCATCTGACATACGAAATCCTCGCTGACAGCATCCCCGTGACAGAATCCTCGCCAGTCATATGGCGAGTCGAAGATGATCCCTGGCTGCGAGTGAGCGGGTACGATCAATGGACTTCCGTTGATACCGTCCCCAATGATCTGGCGATTCACTGGATGGCAATGAGAAGTCGTGACCTGGGCGGAAACGCAGGCCCCCTTTCACCGCCGCTACCAGTAGGTCTGGCTGATACGGTCGGAGTTGGCCTCACCGTATCCCCGGTGTCACAATTCCCGGCAGAGGGGTGGCCACTCTGGGTGTTTGCGTATCCCGAATATGACGATATCGCAGATATTTACACAATGTGGCGGGTTAATGGTGAATTGCAGCCACAGCCAGCCTTTCTGGAGCCGATTGGTAATTTTGGTGCGTGGGCAGCTGGGTTGCCGGAAAACTACGATGTCCAACCCGGGGACTTGATCGAGTATAAAATAATTACCCATGATAATTCGCTGGACGGAAATGAGCTCATCTTTCCCCCAGACAGTTGGTATGAAACCACTCTTAACGGAATGTCATCGGTATTCGAAGTCGCCGACTTTGAGTCAACCCATAGCTTTGTCAACAACATGGGAGAATGGCAAATCGGTCCGCCAACGTTTGGTCCAGAGAGTGCCTTCAGCGGTGTCAATGTCGCTGGTACCATACTCGATGGCCCGTATAGTGCCGACCTCAATTCACACCTCGTGTTTAGCGAACGAGTACGCCCGGAATATGGGCCGCTAGTCCTCGTTTTTGAACAGTGGCATGAGTACTTGTTGAACGCCCAGATACCCGGGGCAGCAATCGATGGTGGGAGGATTAAAGCATGGGATATGTTCCTTGGCGTACAGCTAACTCCTGTCGGAGGGTACCCGTTCCGCATTCCAGGTTCCAACTTTGACGGGGACGATGTCTTCAGCGGAAGCAATGGGGAGTGGGAGACTATGGTAGTAGATCTCTCACCCGGATACGGTAGTGACAGAGACGACCTCATCTTTGAGGCAATCACTAATGGTAACGTCGGACTCGCCGGATGGTACATTGATGACGTTCGACTTGTCCGTGAAGTGAACTATCATCTTCCCCTGCCGTTCAGCTTGCTGACACCAGCGGACGAAACTCCAGCCGAAGATGATACCGTCACTTTCTCATGGGAAGAATGTGTCGATATCGATCCAAATTCCGTTGCCAGCTATACCCTCTACTTGAATGTGTACGAGCAGAGCGTCGAGATTCCAGCGGGAACAGGTATTAGCCGCGAAGTTTCACTGGAAGAATTCGATCTCAGTATAAACGGTCCGCCACAAATTGGCTGGAACGTTCGTGCGATTTCGCAGGGAGACACCCTGTGGTCGAGCGAAACTTTTACCCTGCTGAATCCATTCTCGGGTGTCGGAGGAAATGACTACGATCTCCCCCAGGAGTTCGCTCTGCGGGAGGTATGGCCCAACCCCTTCAACTCGACAATTTCTGTCAGATACCAACTACCGTACAACAGCCACGTCAAGGCAATGCTCTATAACGTACTGGGTCAACGGGTTGCCACATTGGAAAATGAGATGCGGGTGGCTGGCACCCACCGTATTGCCTGGCAGGCCGATGGTTTAGCCAGTGGAATCTATTTCCTCCGTCTCGAGATGGACAACAAAGCATTCACCGCCAAACTCGTGCTGATGAAGTGAGTGTAGCGACTGTAGCATAGCCGAGGATCGATATATGCATACTTGCAACCGAGTGGTACTTTTGCTGCTGTTCACCGTGACACCGTTCATGCTGAAGGCGGCAGAGTTCGGTCAACCATCCAACCCGGCCGGGGTGTGGGAGATGGATGTCGCTCCCGGTACACACTTGGTCTCCTTCCCGGTTCTGCCTGAAGATGCCACAGTCACAGATTTGCTAGGCGATCAATTCCCCGGTGCCGATGTCTGGGAAGAAGCTACCCGCATCATGACCATAGATGAGGGTGTTGTACTTGGTTCCTATTACAACAGCACCCAGAGCGAATGGATCGGCACTCTATCATCCTTGAATGTGAATCGAGCCTACTGGTTGATCGTGCCGGAAGGCGCTGATGAGATAATGCTGCGACTGGTTGGAGCGGCACTCACAATGGGTGAAGTGGTAGTTGATGACCTTCAACTCGGCGTGAACTGTGTGGCTTGCCCGGCAATTGTTCCAGTCACCCTCGCCGGGTCAGGACTCACCTCATCAGGGTTACTTAGCGCAGAATTTCCAGCCAAAGCGGATCGAGTATTCATCTATTCAGACGATTTGCTCACCCCGGCATGGCACAATCCAGCCCAGGGATGGGTCGGGGCAGATTTCACATTTCACCCCGGCAAAGGCTATCTCATCGAACGTGTCAGCGGACCAGAAGAACTGGAATGGACCCGTCCGGAATTGGTCGTCGGTGCTGAGCCCGACAGAGGGGGAGTGAGCCCGCGTATTAACCCTCAACTGAGATCAATGCTTGGAACTTCTCCACTGAATTTTGATTCACCACCGTGGGAGGTGGATGACCGAGCGGGTGCCAGCAGCACAGGAGGTCAGCGATGAAGCGAATCCTCCTTCTGACACTGCTGACAGCCCTGCTGGCCTCGGGCAACAGTTTCGCCGAACCCCGTTCATGGACGTTGTCCAACCTTAATCCGGATGGCACAGGCACAGCCATTCGTGATGAAGCCGGAGATATTCTCCAGGGTACATTCGAAGTGCACCTGGTTCTCGACGTTGACGGTGATGGCCCTGATCAGGTACACGAGGACGGGCCCGACATCGGCATGCCGGGCGGTGATGACATACTGGTTGTTTCAAGCACACAGACAGCGCCATTGCAATACATCCAGCCGGCAGGAGCATTTACCCTCTTCCTGACGGTTGATCCGGTTCTCGAAGCGTTCCCGGAAGATGCCTGGTTCTACGTACGTGTCTACGATGGACAGAATTTTGTCATGGGCACTCGTTATACCAACTCGGTGTCGTTTCAGGAACCTGATTATCCATCTTCAGCACAGACCGTTGTTGAGGTGCTGGAAGGGATGAGCGGCTACATAGGAAACGAGTCGCCGCTAGTGTTCGTCCTGCCTTCAGCGCCAACGGTCCTCGCTGGCGATCAATTAGTGCTGAACGTTCAGATTACCGATGACGAAGAATCCACTGTCAGGGTGTTGACAGATGATCTAGATCGGAAGAGCACACGTCTGAACTCCAGTCACACTGATATATCTCGTATGCCGTCTTCTGCTTGAAAAAAAAAAAATAATAAATAATTAAAATAAATAATTCGCATAGTTAATACT
>CAJVXH010000044.1 GCA_913009835.1 uncultured bacterium | reverse complement strand
AATGTTAGGTAGTAGATCGCTGTCTGACGGCATTCAGTGTATTGGTTTTTTTTTTTTTTTCAAGCAGAAGACGGCATACGAGATATATCAGTGTGACTGGAGTTCAGACGTGTGCTCTTCCGATCTTCATGTTTGCGAAGTCAGTTCACTGTTGGGGCTCGGAGATCGGAAAACAAATACAAATGCAGCCTCCGGTCAACATACTGACCCTGTCTTTTCTCTTGCTCATAGCTCACAGCTCATAGCTCACAGCTCATAGCTCACAGGCTTGAGTGATTCGTGTGGACAAGCCGGATTTATTATGAGGCATTCTTTTCAAGAACTACTATATGTGACTCTTCCTCCAAGTTTTCCAGAAATTTGTTTTAGCTAATGTGTCAGCTGTCACTCCACCAGCCCTCCAAACGCATTAAACTATAAAAAATAGAAGAACACGAAGACGTTCCGATAATAATGACTCCGAGCACTATCGGTATGCTATCATAATTGGGATATATTGGGGAACATTAAGCTGATTTCAGCGTGCAATAACTGAAATACTAACATCAAAACCGGAGGCAATAGAAGTCATTTTCGTATCGAGTACGGAATTATCGCCAGCACAGAACAATAAAGTGATGAACGACGAGGACACCATGAGCACACACAGCCCAAAACACGCACCCGATGTGCCCTATGCTCAATCCGAATTACGAAGTATTCCAGGGTTGGAGACTATCGTCAGCGAGCCTTACAGGGCTGTGCTGGACGCAATCGAAAACGCCGCAGTTGTAATTGATTCCGACAATACCATCCGTCTAACCAATCAGCGGTTCCTCCAGATGACCGGACTCCTGCATACTGAGGTGGAGAACACCGCTAAGTGGACTGAATTCATTGATATTGAAGATGTTGAAGACTTGAATGAATATCTTCGAACAGATTCAAATGTGCTGATAGACACTTCAACGGCCGCTGATTTAAAGTTCGTCGGAATTGATGAAGCACGTCCAAGAGTACAAATATCCATTCGGAAGATTCCTGAGACCACATTGAGAGTTGTCGTCTTTATCGATTTGACAGTAGTTGAGGAAACTCGTATCAGGCTTCAGGAAAGTGAGCAACGATATCTGATGTTAGCCCAGGCCGCACATGAGATGATCCTGGTGGCAGATAAAGAGGGGAATATTTCAATGGTAAATCAGGCAGCGTTGAAAGCTGTCGGAATCGAAACGTTGGAAGGAAAATGGAAAAATCTCTATTCCTGGATTGACAAAAGTGATCACCTGGAGCTGGAATTCCTGCTTGAGAAGAGCATGAGTGACGATCTCAATGGCGGTGTGGTGGAAATCAATATTGTGACCATGGATAACCTCTATACACCCATAGAAGCGAGCGCTGTGTCGGTGCGCAAAGAAGAGGGGGAATCGGACATACTCGTTATTGCGCGTGACATTTCTGACCGCAAACGTGTTGAGAGCAGGTTACATGAAGAACGTGTCCGGCTTGAGCAGGTGCTGGAATCGGCGGACGCCTTTATCGCCTTCTCCGATGCGGAGGGACGATACACTCTGGTCAACCAACGTTTCGCTAGTGCATTGAACCATAAACCTGAAGAGATAATAGGCAAACGTGGCGAGCAATTTCTTTCTTCGAGCGTGCTGAACTCAATCAGCCTGAGATTGAAGGAAGCGCTCAGCGGACAGCAGGTGTCGTTTGAGGAATACCTCGTGATGCCGGGTGTTGGGAAAGCCCGCTGGTACAGCGGCACACACAACCCGATATTCGACATGCATGGCAAGCTGAGGGGGTTGGTCACGGTGATATTAGATATCACTGAACAGAAGAACGCGAACGAAATTCGACTGGAAACTGAACGGCTTGACCTGGCTCGAAAGCTGGCCCGGACAGTGGCACATGAGTTCCGTCAGCCATTGGCTGCGCTGCGTTTAGTCTCAGAGATCGCGACGATGAATAATTGGGAGAGTGAATTCATGTCACGCAACCGCGATAAAATACCAGCCCAGGTTGACCGACTGGATAACCTGGTTTCACGGTTGCTGTCTATCACGGATCTGCAATCGAAGCCTTACATCCACAACACAGAAATATTTGATCTGGAAACTTCAATTGCGACTGTTAATACACCCAAACAGATGTAATTATTTGATATTTAGCCCATAGGAATTCTTAATATCACGGTTATAACAGCGTGAAGATTCAATTGAATCAGCTGATAATTCTACCTGCCTGGCTCTCCACCCCCTCATTTTTCTCTAAAATACGGTCAGTTATACTGGCACATTCAATAATTTCGACTTATTTTGAATATTCGCTTTATTCTTCCTATTGTGAGGTAATTGGTGAATCACAAGGCACTAGTTTTTATATTCAGGCTACTTTCGCTGGTAGTATTGCTGGCCATTCCGAGCGCCATCCTCGCCCAGGTGAATCCTCCTGATTTACAATGGTTTCACACTTATGGTGGTGCGTACAGTGAGGATATGCGCATGATTACTTTGGATGGAGAAGGCGGATTTGTCGCTGCCGGAGCATCCGCCGGTGAGAACCATCGCAACATTGTCATGTACCTCATCAACGTTGATGGCGAAGGTCAAGTAATCTGGGAGCAAACCTATAGTTACGGTGAGAAAACAAAAGCAAAGGATATCTTTCGTTTACCGGGCGGTGGCTACATCGTAAGCGGCTACTTCGTCAACAATGACGGCACCCACATGGACGCCTTGATCATGCGTCTCGACAACGAGGGGAATGTGCTCTGGGATTATGTCTTCGAGGGATATGCCAATGATGTCGCCTGGCGTACACTTCCGGTAGAAGGCGGCTATGTCACTGTTGGTATTACGGAGAGTAATGCGGCAAAGCAAAGGGACGCCTTCCTCATCAAACTGACTGAAGATGGCGAAGAAGTGTGGCACCGTGAGATTGGTACACCTAATGGTGAACGAGCAACTTGCATGACCGTACTGCCAGATGGAGGTTTCGCCCTCGCCGGGAGAATGCGCGATATCGATAACTTGATCGAGGATGGATGGCTGGTGCGAACAGATTCAGAGGGGATTGTGCTCTGGACTCAGACTTATGGGGGCGATCGTAGAGAAGAGTTTTTATGGATTGAATCGTTGGAGGAAGGTGGTTTTATCCTTTGTGGGAAGACAAATTCAAACAATAATCGCGATGACTTTGACCATTGGTTGGTGAAGACGGATGCGGATGGTGATGTCCTCTGGGAACGAACTTACGGTAATGTAACCGGCGACGACTGGGCTCAGATGGTGCAGGTATTACCAGATGGATACGTCATGGCAGGGAGAGGATATACACCCACAAGGAGCGGCGAATTAAATCTGATCCGTTTAACCACAGACGGTGAAATTGTGTATTCTGTACTGGGTGGGGGGCCATGGAATGACAAGGCATACGCCGTACGTGTGCTGCCTGATGGAGGCTATGTCATCATGGGAACCAAGTTTGATGTTAATGACGGCTATTCCGATTTATTGATCGCACGATTCTCCCCTGATAATCCGTTCCCTCGTTAGGAATCTGTTCTATAAAGTAGACTCGGTTAATTGCTGACTAGAACTGGAAGTAGATGTATGCAACGCGCTCGCTGGGCCAGAAAGCAAACAGCGCGAACCCAGCCGCGAAATAGATAGCATATTGGACAGGCCGTGACCGTCTGTCCAACCAACCTGCGAATCCGTTCACTCGGAATGAGAACCAGTGCATCGCCGTGAACGCGGCGATGATAAGCGCAATCAGGAACGGATTAGCCTGTGCCAGACCCCAGGAACCCAGCGTGAAATCGAAATCGAAGAGGACGTATTTCTTGACCGAATAGATCAGATCCTGGGTGTCAGTAACTCGGAAGAATATGCACGACAGGACGCGCAGGTACATGAAGATCGCCCACTTGACTGTGCTGAATGCAAACACTCGTACCCGTTGCATCCCGGCCAGGGTTGTTCCCCAAGGATCGCGGTCACCAATGGCTGTCCGCCACCCAGTAGCCCGTTCGACCACCATCACCAGCCCGTTGAAAATACCGTAGAGGAAGAAATTCCAGCCCGCGCCGTGCCAGACCCCCATCAGCAACATGGTGATGAGCAGGTTGATGTACGTCCGTCCGACACCCTTGCGGCTACCTCCCAGCGGATAATACAGGTAGTCACGCACCCAGATTGAGAGGGAGATGTGCCAACGTGTCCAGAATTCTGAGATACTGCGTGAGAAATTCGGATATCGGAAGTTGGCTGGGATGTAGAAACCCATCATTCTCGCGACGCCGATAGCCATGTCACTGTAGGCTGAGAAGTCGGCGTAGATCTGGATTGCGAAGCAGAACGCTCCCAACGCGATGATCGGACTCGGTAGCCCTTGTGGCAAATTGAAAATGTTATCGACCAGCCTCCCCACTTGATCGGCAACCAGCATCTTCTTGACCAGACCGTTGAGGAACAAGTGAAAACCGCTGCGCAGATTTTCAGCTTTCAGGTCTAGCGTCTTTCCACGAAGTTGCGGTAGAAAGTCAGTGCTGCGGAGTATTGGACCAGCCACCAGTTGAGGGAAGAAGGCGACGTATGTCGCAAAACGTATCAGCGATAGTTCCGCCTGCGTATTGCCACGGAAAACATCAATGGTGTAGCTCATTGACTGGAAAGTGTAGAACGAGATCCCTACTGGCAGGAGTACGTTCAAATGAGGCAGCGCGTTCTCAATGCCCAGTTGTTGCAGACCGAGGTTGATCTCCCCGGCGAAAAAGTTGAAATACTTGAATACACCCAGCAGACCGAGGTTTATCACCACGCTGAAGATGAGCCACGGTTTCCTTTTTGGATCGCCCAGCTTCCGTTTGCTCATCATCCGTCCCGCGATGTAGTCGACCAATGTCGATCCCACGATCAGCAGGATGTAAATCGGATTCCACCACATGTAGAACACGTACGATGCGACCAGCAACATTACCAGTTGCAGCAGATGTGTTCGCAGGAGAATGATCGCGCCGAATACCGCCAGCAACAGCACCAGGAAGTCGAGGGATTGGAAGAGCATCAGTCTGCTCCTCCATCATGAATCAGTTCCGCCAAATCCTCAGCGAGTTTTCCCGACCAAATCACTCGTCCTGATTCAATGGGATGAACGTGGTCAGCATAATCGGTAACACTCAACAGGCGGCGGTGGTCAAGCAAAGGGGTGTCGCTGCTTTCGGCGAGCTGAGTCAACTGGTCCATTATCCGGTTGGCTTCCTCGTCGCCAAATGCTTCCGCCAGACGCGGGTTGATTGGCGCGACTACCATCGCACAGCGAATGTCCTTTTCAGCAAACCAGGCGATCAGTTCGGCGATCATTGCGAGTTGTTCGTCCATCGCCTGCTGATCCTGAGCGCTGGTCTTGGCGATTTTATCAGCGATCCAACGGTCAATGGAAGCATCCGAAATGCGCGAACGTCTCACCCACGGATTCTTGAAATTCGTGGTGTAACCTTCGTATCGAAGGTCCGGCTTCGACACCTCACGCATGTACATGTCGAAGGCGCCGATCGGGAACACCCGAAAGTCGAACAGGCTGACCAGATCGGGTTTATCGAGGGCTGCCAGTTGCTCATCAGTGAAATACGGGGCGAAACGTTCGGCGGCGGCCGGAGTGAAGAAATCCCAGTACTCCGCAATAGCCATCCCCTCTTCGGGGATGGTTTGCAGGCCGGTGACACCGGTCAGGTCGATGGTCATCACCACCCACGAGGGCTTGGTGCTGCGCAGAGCGTCGGCGATCAACATCCATTGCGGAGCACCCGCCCCCATTAATGCCAGGTTGTAACTCTCTGTTCCCGAGGGCAGGACGGTGTCGATAACCTCGCAGTCCACTCCCTCAAGCAAAACGCTCGACCCGAGGAAATAGATATCGCTGAATTTGCCGGATGCAGCCTGCTCAGTGAGGAATTCATGCACCTCGATGAGGCGCGCACGTGTCACCGGCATCACCCTCAGATCCACCACCAGCCAGTGAATCACCACCAGAAATGCCGCTCCCGCCAGCAGAACGAAGAACGGGCCGTCGAGCACCGCCAACACGTTGCGCAGGTTTGCGAGTGGGGATAAGGGCGTGGTTTCACTTGATTCGGTGCTGCCTTGGTGCATGCGTGTTTGCCGATTCTGATTCCTGTTCACGATGTTCAATAGTACGGCATGTGTGTCTCGCCCGGCAATGGTCAAGAGAAATGAAAACCCTGACATCGAAGGGGCTCAAACTGCCACGGAGTCTACACTCCGTGGCTGTTGACGTTTGTTATATCTTTTCCTCACAGCTCACAGCTCACAGCTCACAGCTCACAGCTCACAGCTCACAGCTCACAGCTCACAGCTCACAGCTCACAGCTCACAGCTCACAGCTCACAGCTACCTGCTAAACGGTCCATTCACAGGCATCTGGGGCAGCTCACGTGGATCATCGGCGATACGTTGTAACAGATTATCAATCGCTGCATCGAGTTGACGGTCCTCACCTCGCAGTTCGCTGCCCGGATCGTTGATGATGTACGTTTCCGCCGCAACGCCCTGTCCTTCGATTATCCAGTTGCCATCCAGCCCCCAGCCGCCGAATTCAGGGACAATGGTCCAACTGTTGTCCACCGCCGGACGACGGTTCCAGAGCCAGACCCATCCACCATAAGTACGGGTTCCGATCAGCTCCCAGTCATCGAGCAGGGTGGTGTTGTAGGCCAGAGTTTCGCCATCTGAGAAAGTCGATCCGTTGATCAGGACTGCAACATGACCGTGATAGGCACCGTGAGGCTTTGTCTGAAGTCCACCGTATCGGGACGATTGCAATGCAAAGATCGGCGATGTCATCTCCTTCATGATCATCTCGGAAACATTCCCGCCGGTGTTGTATCGGTCATCAATAATCATCCCGGGACGTTTCCGTTGCGGGTAATAATTGCGTCCGAATTCTTCGATACCCCAGCTTGACATATCGGGCAGATAAACATATCCGATCTTACCCTCTGACTTCTCTTCAACGTACTCCCGCTTCTCACGCTCCCACTCCAGGTAGCGGATCAGTTCTTCGCTACTGATAGTCGTTACAATCACTTCACGGGAGCCATCCATGGAGGGTTTTTCGTTCAGTGTGAGCGCAATTTCATCGCCTGCCGTGTTCTGGAAGTAGGAGTAGAAGTTTACATCGGGATCGACCTTGCGCCCGTTAACAGCGAGAACGCAAGTGCCTTCTCCTGCTAATGGATCGGCGTGGACAAGCGGAGATGATCCGCCCTCAGTGCCCGGTTCGGGGTTCAGGATTCGAGTGATGCGATAGCAGTCGTTCCGAAAATCCGGTTCGACATCAATGCCGAGCAATCCAGTGTTATACTCATCTGCGTGGGGACGGTCGCCGCGTCCCACAAAAGCGTGACCTACCTTCAACTCGGCCGACATCTCGCTCATCAGATCCCGTAGATCCTGACGGGTGGTCATGCGATCAACCCAGGGACTGAAACGATCCATCACCGCTTGCCAATCCACATCGTGCATGGTTTCGTCATAGAAGAACTCGCGTTGCTTGCGCCATGCTTCCCGAAGAATCTGGGCCCATTCCTCACGGGGATCGGACTCGATGTACCAACCGGAGGTGCTTACCTGGCTGTCACCATCCAAGCTGATCGAGGCTGATGATGCGTCACCATGATACCAGTTCCCATTTGCCCGGACGATGAGGGTTGAACCATCGCCGGAGATTGCGTAACTGCTGATTCCCGAGGCGACTTCGCTGCTCTCTCGTTCGCCCAGGTCGAAGGAACGCAGCGCTTGCCCGTCATAGCCGCGCAATTGATTTCCGCCCATGCCGCCATTCTCATATTCCACGAAATAGAGCAGGTCTCCGACAGCGTTGAGACCGTAATAATTTCCCGCCTGCTCGGGGATGAAGACCATCCGGTCATTGATCCCGTCCCAGTCGATCTCGATGACCAGTTCTTCCTCCTCACCCTCATCGGATTCCTCTTCATCCTCCTCCACAGATGGAATCCAGGACGCTTCAGGTATTCCGCTGGAAGCATCATCTCCCCGCGAGATGAAAGGGCTGGGTACATCTTCCCGGAGACGGAACAGGGCCAGGGTGCTCATCCTGTCGTAGAGGAAGGTGCTGTGATTGTAGTTCTGATAAGGGTTGAAATTGCGGTCGGTCGCGCAGTACAGGTAGCGACCTTCCGGGTCCCAGGCCGGGCCATGGGTAGCGAAACGTGGATCGCCGAGCGAATGAGTCAGTCGGGTTTCGGTGTCATAAACTTCGAGGTGAGATTCTTCAGCTTCTCCCACCTGACGGACAAATGCCAGGTAACGGCTGTCCGGCGACCAGACATATTCATCGAATTCCCAGCCACCCTCAGAGATTTCGGTGCGTTTGCCAGTCTCAGTGTTCACCAGGTAGAGGTGCTGGGTGCCGGAATCGTAGGCGATCCACTTGCCGTCTGGCGAAGGACTGATCGAGTACTTCCAGTCATTCAATGGTGAGGACTCAACAGGATCAAGATCGCCGTTGGGAGTGTCAAGACGCGCAATCCGATCCTCGCCGGATTCGTCCGTGATCAGATATACAGCGCCCTCGCCATCGGGAACGAACATCGGAGCTTTTTCACGGCTTCCGCTGCGGAAAGTCAATTGACGGATCAGTCCATCACCCTTGACCGGAAGAGTGAAGAGGTCGCCACGTGCATCCACAACGAGTCTGTTGCCATCACCGCTGACCGACCAGTTGTCGATATATTCGCTCGGGTCAATGAAACGGCGGTTGGAGGTGATGAGGTCACTGGGAATCTGGAGTTTCGGATAGCTGACAGTACCTGAGCTGATGTCAAAGACAGCGAGCTCAAGACCGTGCAGGAAGACTATTCGGTCGCCATCCATTTTCGGAGTGCGAGCGTCAAATTCGCGGAAGTCAGTCTCCTTGCGGAGGTTGGAACCGTCCGGCATCATCGAATGAATATTCTCACGTCCACCAATGTCGGTGATGAAATAGATGCGTCCATTTCGATTCCACATCGGGAAGGCTTCGTTTCCATCATGATGACTGACGAGATCGAATTCGGCATCGCTGACATTGCCAACCCAGATTTTCTCTGCGCCACCGCCACGATACTGGTTCCAGACCTGGTATGCTCGTTTTGGCTGTAAGGCGATACGGTCACTGTTTGGTTCAAATGCGATCTCGACAGCTCGTTCGAAAGGCATCTTCTGGGGCATGCCGCCTTCGATTGGGACGGTGTACAATTCATCGGCGCCGTAAGGAGGTTCGCGGTCAGCTCCGAAGATGATCTCGCCATCAGGAGTAAAGCCCATCACCCTATCCCGCCAGGGATGGAAGGTCAGTTGACGTGGCAGCCCCCCACCTATGGGAATGACAAACACATCATCGTTGCCGTAATACTCACCGCTGAAGGCGATCCACTCCCCATCCGGACTGATCGCCGGGTAGCGCTCTTCGGCGAGATGGGAGGTTAGACGCGTGGCTATACCACCGCTAGCACTGGCGATCATGATGTCGCCGGAGCTGGAAAAGACCAGGGTGTTTCCATGAAGGTCTGGATCGCGCACATATCCATTTGACCCGGCTTCCAGACCCGTGGGTTGGGCGATGGTGGGAGAAACTAGCAGCAGAGCTGTGAGCAGGGAGAGCATGACGCGCGGCATCTTTACTTCCTCCATGGGTGACAAATGATATGGATTTGACGGAACAGTATAGTGTCCGGCTACGGTTCTCAGCAAACAGTTACTTTTCCAGTTTGTGTCAAGAGCAAAAAAATAGCCGCCATCGAGGTGATGAAGGCCATTAATTGACGAAAAACAAGTTGGGATCAGGCAACGAAGAAGGGATGCATTGGTAAGGCCTTGTCAAGAGCTTCATGTCCATCTTCGGTGATCAACACCATGTTCTCAGTACGATAGGCGCCCAGACCCTTCTGGTACATGCCAGGTTCGTTGGTCACAATCATGCCCGGCTCAAGAATGATCGCCTGTCCGAACGGGATACCGTAATCATCCAACCCTTCCGGCAGTTCGCTGACCTTGGGGAGTTCATGTACATAGGCACCGCCAGTACCATGTCCCGCCCCGTGGAAACGGTTTTCAATGCCCGCGGCCTTGACACCTATCTGGTAGGCATCCCCGCCAGCGCTGGCAGGTAGTCCCGGCAGCAATTGCTCGGCGACCATGTCGAACCACTTCTCCTGCAACATGCGCATACCCTGGAATATTTCAGGAATCTCTTTAAAGCCGATGATGATCATGCGGGTCATATCCGTGCAAACGCCCTTGTAGTTGAAACCCCAGTCAACCAGCATGATGTGATTGCCCTTGAGCGACGTGGCGGGACGGTCCATATCAGGATGAGGAGTGTCAGCGTCCTTATCCATCGCCACCAGCGGATCAAATGATGCGCCCTCAGCCCCTCGACGTTCCCCTTCAGCCAGCAGCTCGTCACGAAAATCAATGTCAGTTGCCGTCTCACGGTGCTTCGGCATCCAATCATTGACCATGTAGTTGAAAGTGGCGACGGCCATGTCTACAGCCTCACGGATCAGCTTCAACTCCAGATCGCCCTTGATCATCCGAAGACGATCCAGCAACCCGGACGGTGCAGATATACTGTCAAGTTCGAGCATCTTCGGTAGAGCCTGGTACATGTCAATGGCGATGCCAGTGGTATCGCAGACCAGGTGATCCGCTCCATTGATCAGATTCTTCAGCTCAGGGTAGAGATGGACATGTTCATTGCCCCAGATATATTGCTCCACGCCTGGGATCTCCGGGATGCGGTTGGTGTAGCGTCCGTCAGTGACGAAGAAAGCCTTGTCAGGACGGATCAACATGCAGGCATCTTTCTGGAAATCGGTTGGTATACCGGTCAGCCAACCGACATTGGCATCTCCGGTAACCAGCATGGGATTACCGTTCTGGGTCTCTTTGAGTATTTTCTGGACACGGGAAATCCGTTCCTGCAGTAGTTCGGTCGGGGCGGGCATGAAGTAAACCTCCAGTATTGTCGTTTATCTGTGCAGCAAAGATGCAGGATTTTAATAGTGCTCGCAAGGGAGGTCGTGATCGAGTTTCCGAAAATGATAGTTCCGGTGATTCCTGATGTGTCAGGTGAAGTAGTTATGCGAGCCACAAACGGTGGCGTAGTTCGATCTTCTGAAAACGTTGACGGTAAAAAGACTCCGTCCACGTTTTCGGAATGACCCACATCGTGCTGTACTTTTGAGAATGAATATAGCCCGGCACAGGGAAAATACTATTCTGATAGCGTTCCAACCTGATCTGATCAGAAATCCGGTTGCTGCATACAGGCAGTTCATGTTCAGAGCGTAAAGGGCGGCTCAGAATTCAAGGTGATTCCGACACCTATAAACTCTGTCGTCATTCCCTGAAACTCCTGGACGATATATTCGACACGCATTCCAAAACCCTTTGAAGGCCACAGCGAGAATCCCACTGCGTATTGGGGCATTTCGATTTTTTCGATGGTGGAATAAGCGTTGGTTGCAATCTCAGCAAAGTTAATGGTGTCCATCAGCCGGTTGTACCTGTATCGTGCCATGAAACCAACACCAGCCCCTGCATCAAACAGCTTAAGAAAAGCGACATCCAATCGGAGTTCACCCAACCCTATCGCTCCCTGGACTTCACGCTCCGGTTCGATATAACTGGCCAATTGTACTTTCTGCAATACGACTCCTCCACCCACATTCAATGCCAGCCGGGCGAGAATCCCGTGACGATAATAAAAGGTCCCAAACGCCATGTAACCGTCTATGATCTGATTATTCAATTTTTCCAAACCGCTCGGTGTCTCAAATTTTACATCAATGTCCCCCTGCATGTAATCCGCTCCGAAACCGAGGATGCCTTTTACCCAGCGATCCTCATCCGTAGAATTTGTGATCTCGAAGTTGAATGCACGGTTAAAACGAAACTGGTCGGCCAACCAGGATTCTTCGGTTGGCAATGGATCGCCTTCTACCCACTTATCAGGAGCTTCCAAGTCATAGAGTGAGCGGTAGGAAATATCAACGAGCTGTGCACTCGCAACTTGCAATAGAAACGAGGTAATAGCAAAGAAACTGATGACTAACTGCAATGTTCTTGACATTATCATACCCTTTCGTCGCAGATTACACAATGAATTGACAATAGGAAGATAGCGGTGAGGCTATTCCTTCGCAACTCAATTCTCGACAAGAGTATTTGTCTCTCATGAGTTTCTACTTTAGTTCCACATTTTCACCATCCATTTACTGCGCTCTCGTTGTCATGAAATACTATATTCAAGCACCTTCCGGTAGAGGTTTGATGGAAAAAACATGGACTGAGGAATGCAATCTTCCCGGAAACGCTTAGTGATCTCAACCATCGGGTACTCCGTTGCCATGATGCTGTTCCTGATCCTGCGCTGGACACACATCGAAGCGATGCTCATAAGCCCGGTCGCGCAGATCCCCATCATCGACTCCAAGTATTACCTGGAGTGGGGGCAACGGGTGGCGGATGGACTCGGTCTCGGTCCGCACCCATTTTTCATGAGCCCGCTGTATCCACTGTTCATCGCATTCGCTGGAACAATCGGCGATGGATTCACCGCCAGCACCTTGCACCTGCAACTCCTGATGTCTGCCGTGACAATGTTGCTGATCGGGCGGTTCACCGCTCGACGTGTTGATCACCCTCTCGCTGGACCGACCGCAGCGTTCATGTTCGCGATATACGCACCGGCGATTTATTACGACGGAGTCCTCCTCTCCGCAAGCCTGATCCTGTTTCTCACGATGGTGGCGTTAACGCTTCTCGATGCCCCGGCACACGGAGGTGCCGGGCTACATAACTCGAAGCACGCGGAAGACCCGGCACACGGAGGTGCCGGGCTACAGGATGCGCCCTCCCCGGGTTCAGCGAACCAGGGCTACACGACCCGGTACGCTGAGGTGCCGGGTTACATCGCCTGGTGGCGGGTGGCAGGTGCGGGGGTGGCGATCGGGTTGAGCGCGTTGGCCAGACCGAATGCTTTGATTCTGCTGCCGGCATTCGGGTTGTTGTTTCTATGGTGGGGATGGCGGGGAAGTCTTTTGAACAAGCGTCACGGACTTCAGTCCGTGGCAAGTATGGGAGCGAAATTACCACGGACTTTAGTCCATGATGAAGATGCTGACGAGGAAATCCAATTACCACGGACTTCAGTCCGTGGTAGAGATGCGTTCGGGCTACGTAAGGCGCTGATCACGGCGGCAATACTAACCTTTTCAACTGTCATCGTGATCTTACCGGCAATGTTTCGTAACGCTCGGCTCGGAGGTGAGTTTTCTCTGACCACCAGTTCTGCCGGGATGAATCTCTATGTAGGTAATCACGCGCTCTCGAACGGTCTCTATACCCAGGTGGCTTGGCTGGCCAGCGCTGAACCGTCACAAGAAGCGGAAGCGTTTCGTCAGGAGGCAATGCATCGAACGGGCAGGGAACTCTCTGACCTGGCAGCCTCACGCTATTGGTTCGGGGAAGCGCTGGAGTGGATTGGTGAACATCCGCTGGATTGGATCGGGCTGGAGTTCAGGAAACTCGCCTGGTTCTTCCACAACGAGGAAGCACCGAATAACGTCAGCTTCTATGGTGCGGAGAAATACTCAAGGGTGCTGCGAGGGCTGAATCTCTTCCGTTTCGGTCTGTTGGCGGCGTTAGCATTGCCGGGCCTTTTCCTGCTCGGTGGGGGACGGCGGATGCACCTGCCCCGAGTGCTCGTGATCGCATACTTGTTTGCAAATTTACTCTTTTTCGTGGCTGGCGAATACCGCTATCCCATTGTCGGTGTGCTCATTCCTGCCGCGGTGATATCGATCTTCCGCATTGTAGGTTGGTTCCGGGCACATGATTCAATACCGGCGCTACGTACCATAATCGTATCAATCGTCTTAATACTTATGACTCACATCCCATATTCACTGATGCGCACGATCTCCTCTGCTGAAACCGACTTCTACAATTGGGGATTAGTAGCCCACAATCGAGGCGACCTGTCGAATGCGTCATTGCTCTTCACCGCGGCGCTTGCAGAACGTCCCGGCTGGCAAGATGCTCACCTGCAACTCGCCTATGTCTTCCGTGAAATGGGCATGCGTGACATGGCCGAAGAGGAATTCGCAGCCGCAGGGGTGACGCAGGAGGATCTGGTCCGCATTGAGCAGGAAGAAGAGCTGGCCGAGCAATGGTTCGGAATTGCTGACCTTGACACCATGAAAGCTGAGGATCTGGCAGAATTGGCCGCTCAATTCAACTTGCTGCAACGTCACAATGCAGCCTTGAGTGCAGCTGAAGTTGCGTTGGAGAAAGATTCGACAAATGTTCAGGCAGCCTTTGAACGGGCCTTCGCACAGGAAAGCCGGGGACGGTTGAAACAGGCAGTCACACTCTACCAGCGCCTGGAATACCTGCATCAGGAGGATCCGATGCTGCCCTATCGTATCGCCTGGTGCTTCTACGGTCTGGGTGAAGGACGTAATTCACAGAAAGCGCTGGCCCGTGCCAAATCAAAAGCCCAGGAATTGTACCCCGGGCCGTATCGTGATCAATGGATCGCCAAGATTGATGAAGCAGTCATTCATCTGGGAAACTATTAGCAGCAACTCTCATTCAGCCGATTCTAACTTCCAAAGCTCGATGCTTCATTCTCAACATTATTTCCGCGCATCACTGATCTGGTGCATCACCACCATCAGGATTGAATCTTCGCCACTGCGGAACCGGCTTAAGTTGATTTCAACGAGCGAATCACCACCGTCTGAATTGGTCAACAGCCATTCAGATTTGTGGAATCCAGTCTTGTAGGCCAGGCGGACCATTTCCTTCGCCTTTTTATCTGACAATTCACCATCCGGCTGATTTTGAGGTGCGAAATCACTTAGATGATGTCCCGGCATCTCCTCGGAGGTTCGACCGTATAAACTCAGAAGCGTCGGATTGCATTCCGAAATTCCCTCCCGGTTCATGATCATATAAGGGTACGGTGTCTGATCGAACATCATACGGAAAGTGTTTTCATTCTCCACCTGGTGAGTAATATCGACGACTGTCCCAATGCGTCTGACAAGATTCCCTTTGCTGTCGAATTCCGGTTCAACATTATGCTGAATCACACGATATGAACCGCTCGGGCGCATGATCCTCATCCGAATCTTGTACGCCTGGCCGCTTGATATCGATTTCAGCTCATGCTCCACGAACATCTTGCGATCGTCTGGGTGTACGAGACCGAGTCGGATCTCCTTGTCAGGAGCGAATTCAGTAGGTTCGAATCCGAATATGCGGAAAAGCTCATCAGACCAGATCAAGTGACCCGATTTTGTTTCGCTGAACCAACTGCCCGCTCCAGCCAGATGTTCGGCCTTGGATAACATCTTCCGGTAACGTTTCACCTCGAGTGAACGTACGTGAATTACATCTTTCAAGGTAGGATTGTTAGCATTGTGGAGTATGCGCCGCAGTCGATGAATTAAAAAAGCACTCACACCAAGTAACATCACAAGAAGCAGGATTGACGCCAACAGGCTACTCTGGGGAGTAAACTGAGCCAGCTCAGATGTGGTAGCATCCGAAGAAATATGGACGCTTGTCAAAAGCTTCAGAAGCCAGACCGAAATCACAAGCTGGGCTGGCAAGGTGGCAACTGTGTATGGAAGAGATCCGACGAAGTCGGAGAATCGACTTGTTTTGCCCAGTGGTTTGCTGCTTTGGATGTCTGGTAAATGCATGTTCATGTGTTCTCCGCATATTCATTATAGTATACGCTGTCCGACACGTCGCTGGAAACATCTAATAATTGATACTTCGTCCTTCGTCTCTCGGTGCGTCCACACTAAGATCATGATTCGATATCAATATAAGAATCAGAATCTACGTCCGGGCTGGATTCCGGTTCAAGCAATCAGTAGACTGCCTCTCAGGGTGTAACCTTGGGAGCCTCTGGACTGTCACCTCTTTAACCGTCGGAATTCAGGGACCGGTAAATTGTAGCTCAAGCAGCGGAACCACACATGCGAAAATCCTTCGTTTTCAGCCCGATAGTATGCCTCGTTCTGGCTTTCAGCTCTAGCGGTACTGCCAGATCCGTCGAATCCACTCTATCGGATCCGCACGATATTCCGCACCGTGTCCCACAAATTTCCGGGGTAGTGAATGCGGATGGCGTGCTTGATGAAGACGTTTGGTCTGAGGCGCTGGTCATGTCGCTTGATTATGAAGTCCGGCCCGGTGAAAATGTCCCCCCACCGGTCAAGACTGAAGTCCTTATTGCCTATAGTGAGTCAGAGTTGTTGGTCGCATTCAAGGCGTACGACCCAAATCCTGATGAGATCCGGGCGCGCATGCGTGATCGTGACGCCATCGGTTCCGACGATTGGGTCTGTATTAATCTTGATACGTTCAACGACGCTCGCCGTTCCTTCCTCCTGATGTGTAATCCGTTCGGAGTACAATCGGACTTCATCGAGGTTAATGGAGGTAATGGATCTGACTGGGACACGATCTGGGATAGTGGTGGGCGAATATATGATTGGGGTTACGCCGTTGAGATGGTTATACCATTCAGCTCATTACGGTTCCAACACAGTGCTGAAGATCAGATCTGGGGAGTGGACGCAATCCGCTCCTACCCGAGGAACGTCAGGCACCATATCGGCCTTTTCCCTCGAGATCGCGACAACAACTGTTATCTGTGCCAGGCAGTGAAGTTGATTGGGTTTGCCGGTGCAGATCCAGGCCGAAGCATTGAGATTGATCCGACATTGTCCGGGATTTTGGCGCAAGGACGTGAGGATGGTGCTTATGGTCCGTTCGCCGATGACAGCAAAGACCTGAATGCAGGATTTACCGCACGTTGGGGGGTGACACCAAACCTGACTCTCGCAACAACATACAATCCAGACTTCTCCCAGATCGAATCAGATGTGTTCCAACTGGACGTAAACTCCCGCTTCGCCCTGTACTATCGCGAACAGCGCCCGTTCTTCCTTGAGGGGGCTGACATTTTCAATTCGCATGAACGACTGGTGCATACTCGGACCGTAGCCGACCCCAACTGGGGTGCGAAACTGACTGGTAAGGAAGGTCGGAATGGGATCGGTATTTTCGTCGCCCACGATGAATACACGAGCCTGCTTTTCCCCTCCGCAGAAGGTTCAGAGTCTAAATCCATGGATCGCGATAACACGGTTGGCGTGATACGATACAAGCGCGATGTAGGTGAATCATCGTACCTCGGGGCGACTGTTACCGACAGAGAAGCCGTCGATTACGGTAACCGAGTTGGTAGTGTTGATGGCACCTTCGATTTGAACCAGAATGACCGTTTACGTTTTCAGATGACGGGATCATGGACGGAGTATCCGCAAGATATCCAGAACGACTACGATCAAGACGATGAGATCTTCGGCGAATCATCACACCTGCAATTTGTACATGGTACCCGAAGTTGGGACTCCTGGCTGTGGGGCAGACGTCGTAATGCGGATTTTCGTGCTGATGCGGGATTCATGAACCAAAGTGATTTCACGAGCTACGGTGCCGGAAGCGGCTGGAGTTGGTACGGAGATGCGGATCACTGGTACAGCAACATTACGTTGGGAGGCGATGTCGAAGAATCCCGCACTTATGACAACAGCAGGATGTTGGAACGCCAAGTCTCATCCTGGATCAGGGCACAAGGTTCTATGCAATCTTATTTCAACGTGTCCGGTAAAATCAGCCGGGAATGGTATCAAGAACAGGAATATAACGACGATAATATCTGGATTGGAGGAGGATTCTTCCCGCATCCTGATTTCATGCTGGAAATGGGAGTGTTCTGGGGCAAGGATATTGATTACACCAACAGCCAGCCAGCTACGAATTTCAGTTTGCATCCAGGATTCAACTGGCTGATGGGGAAAAACTTTCGTATCGATGTGAATCACACTTACGATCAATTGGATGTGCATGAAGGTACCCTGTATGCTGCAAATATTTCACGTGTGCGACTCGTCTACCAGTTCAACCGGCGAATGTTTGTCAGGACTATCATAGAGAACGTGTATATCGACTTCAATAAAGAGGTGTACGATGAACCTGAAGAACAGGACGGTGTCTATCAAGGCATCGCCACACAATTCCTCTTCAGCTACACTTTAAACCCGCAAACTGTCCTCTATCTAGGATATTCGGATAATATTCAAGCCTACAACAAACAGCCTCTGGCTCAGTCAGACCGGGTATTCTTCTTCAAAATGGGATACGCCTGGATGGTTTAAGCCGTGTACAAAGTTGCGCGGCCGTGCAACCGCTAAGATGTGCATTTTCTGCCCTCACCATGTTCCGGTGAGGGTCTTTATTTTCAAGACGGCTGAGTCTTTCGTTCTCCAGAACGGTTGTAATAGAACCAGATTACATAAGCTCGCATCTCTAATCTGCAAATCTATCACTGACGCTTGCATTTGTTGCACGCAGATTTGCCGGAATTCGTGCAATATTTGCAAAACGCTTGATCCGCTCTCCCGCTCTCCTACCTCAATCCATCAATCTCCGGCAATAATCCCAAATCAATATGTGGGTGGTCGAGTGCTACTAATTCTGGCCCTGCTCTTGCTTATTAGAATATCAACTACAGGGCAGTACGGTGGATAATTCTGGGACACGCGCCCGATAGTTCATCAAGGATCATCCTGATGGAGCTCGTTTACAAGCACAAAAGGCAGAGACGGGAGATTGCCAGGAGTGCTGAAGGCGTAGTGTCGCAGAGAACTACCTCGAAAGGAGAGTTGGTTCCATGACGCTGCGACTACAGGAATATCGAAAACGAGTTCGTTCAGCCCTCAGTCGAAACGCCAACAATCCAGGTCATTGCACCTGCTGTGGAGATAAGAAGACCTGGCGTTCCGTCAACAACCGATGTCACTCTTGCGAAGTAGGCGAGATGAAATCACGCAAGCCCATGTATGTCGAGCGTGAGATTCTTCTGGCTACTACCGTCGGTGGCAGATAAGAAAAGCCTGAGCCCCATGTTTACCGGTTTGTCCCGGTAGAGTAGTACATGCTTTCCCCACACTCCTGCCTCACTTCATGTATTTGAAGTGAGGCATAATATTTTATCCCGGCGAGCCGATTTGTCTGACTCAAAACCATCCTGCACCTGCTATATTTTCCTATTCTGGCGACATACAGGGCCGAGTGCCAACGTGCCGCTCTGAAACCTGATCTACACCCTTAGCGTATTAGATATGAGGAGGATAATTCAGATGAGAAAACGATTTTCCAACCTCACCCGGACGGTGCTTCTTCTGGCTATCCTTGTTGGATGTCAACAGGTTGCCATCACCGGACGAGATCAGCTAGTCCTTATTCCCAGCTCCCAGTTGAACGCGCTGAGTTTCAGCGAGTACAGCAATCTTCTGAATGAATACGAGATTGAGAGAAATACTCCTGATGCCCGTGAGGTTACTGCGGTCGGGACAGACATTAAAAATGCGGTGGAGCGATACTTCCGGCAGGAAGGAATGAGTGAGCAACTCGATGACTATGCGTGGGAAGTTAACCTGCTCGTTGATGATGATATGGTCAACGCCTTCGCCATGCCCGGTGGCAAAGTCGCCGTGTTTACAGGCATGATGGATGTGGCTGAAACACCGGCCCAACTCGCCACAGTTATGGGGCATGAAGTCGCACACGCCATCGCCCATCATGGCAACGAGCGGATGACCCAGCAACTCCTGACATCGTTAGGCGGGGTAGGGCTGGCAATTGCCCTGCGTGACAAACCTCAAGAAACTCAGGCTCTCGCACTGGCGGCCTTCGGTGTGGGGACACAACTCGGAATCCTTCTGCCATACAGCCGCACACATGAATCTGAGGCCGATCACCTGGGACTCATCTTCATGGCGATGGCAGGGTACGATCCGCACGAGGCAGTTGATTTCTGGGAGAATATGGACCAGTTGGGTGGTGCCGGGCCACCGGAATGGCTGAGCACTCACCCTGCACATCAAACTCGAATTGAAAACCTCAACGAGTGGATGCCCGAAGCTATGCGGTATTATCAATAGCAGTCTTGAGTACTGAGTACTGAGTACTGAGTCCTGAGAAAATAAAACGCGTCATCCTGAACATTCATGTGAAGGATCTCGGTGTTGACCTTCGGATGATCCCAGACATAAATGTCTGGGGCATGATAGCACCGTGACTGAAGCAATTGAACAACCAGATTCTGTCAAACCCAGCATCTTCTCATAGCTACCCTTGAGTCAGGGGTGGTCCCTCTTGGGATGGATCAGGCTCCGAATTGTCGAGTAGATCATGATTGTACGAATTCTATCCTTAGTATTAACAACAACATGTCTCCTATTCCCAAATAATTATCAGGTGCTCTTGGAGAAATTTGACGATTCATCCCATCGCTGAAAACTAACAATTCGGCGCTTTCAGTTTTGTATCTTGTCAACGCGGAGATGTTGTATGAGTATTGTTAGTTTCGGTTCCCTTCGTGTCGTACAATAGCATTCTAAGGACTTAACGCAACCAGCTATATTGCACCCTCGGTGTGATATCTGAATGAGCCAGGAATTAGAAGGATCGGACATGGATTCATTGAACCTGGTGATGGCCGGGATAGTTGACGAAAAACTGTCTATTGTTGTCGAGGATCTTCGCCGGGAAGGGTATGATGTGCGCACGATCCAGGATCCATCGGTTGATCCAGGTCCGGATGTCGATGCCGTGCTGATAGCTATTCATCCGGGGAAGATGCCGGATTTAGCCGATCATAGCCTTTTCCGCAAATATACCTCCCCCCGTGTTCTGCTCCTTACCGACGATGAGTTACTGGGAGAGTTAAATCCAGTTTCCATGGGCGCACAGGCGATGGTGTTCCCCCCGTTCCACTCAATGGCTGTAATCAATGCCATCCAAACCGCAATCCGCATTCACACCCAGCATGCCGTTCTCGAAGAATCGCTGGCACATTATGTTGAGAGCCACCGTCACCTCGGTGAAGGTATTCTGTTGACCGATTCGAGCGGGATTGTCCGGTTTGCAAATGATCTCGCCAAACATCTGCTCGGGCTGGATGATTCCTCCATGCATGGAAAGCTTGTCGGAGACGTATTCCCCGTAATAGACCTCGAAGAGGGAAACCCACTCAAGCAATTGCCGGACTTGTCTAACGCCAGCGGGCAGCTGATCAAGGCGAGCCGTGCAACGATCCGTGGAGGAGGCGGAGAAGCCCGGGAAGTGCTATTTCAAGTCAAGACAGTTGGTGATGTAGAGAGACCGGACGGGATGATGCTCATCTTTCACGAGTATCGTCTGCGTCAGAAACCGAAGCAGGTGGTAACGCTTAAGGAAAGAGATGGTGCATCACCTGTTCGTGCGGCAGAGCCTGAGGTAAAACGTCGCACTGTTCGTATCCAAACCTTCGGTGAGTTCCAGATCAGCATAGATGATGAGCTGATAGAAGTGCACCGTTGGCGTTCAAAAAAAGCGCTGGATGCATTGTGCCTGTTGCTTCATTCGTACGGTAAACCCGTCCAGAAGGATATCCTGATTGATTTCCTCTGGCCCGAGACGGATGCGACTACCGGTAACCGTCGTCTATTGAACGTTATCAGTGAATTGCGCAAGTATCTCGAACCCGGTGCGCGGCGTTACGCTCGCAATAACTTCATACGTCACGAATCCGGGATGTACCGTCTCAGCTTCGAGGATAACGTTTACCTGGATGCTGCCCTGTTCCGCGACTTGGTCAGGCAGGGTGATTATCACTGGGGGGTTGGCGAATTGAGAATGGGGCGCACCTACTACCAGGAGGCGCTGCAACATAAATGCGGAGCTTTCATGCCCCGTTACATGAATTCGCCTATTATTGATGAAGCCAGAGAGTACTTCGACGATACAGAAGAGCGGGTGCGTGAGCGGCTGAGGTTCGATAAAAAATAGCGTATTAATCGGGCTGTATCCAATCATTTCGTTGGAACAAATTGCATTATTTCTGAATATTCATTTAGCTCGCTTGTAGAAACGGAGCCGTGTAATACAACAGTCAAACCGAATGACGTAGGTTGTGGTACTGAAAACGACAAAACCGAGTTCTCGGTTGTGATTGTTGTTATAGAGTGTACTTAGAACTTTTTTGTTTTACGGATATTGATGATTCCCGGATTGCACTGTGGTTGATCCGAAAAAAACACAATTGTATAGTGCTCTGGTGAGCAACTTCAGAACGGACGCTCAGGGTTTGTTCTGAGGTGAAGCACACAATCCTATAGGCTGGAATAGACTCATGATGGAGAAAAATACTTTAGAATCGCAGGAAGTAGCATCAAAATCGTCGACCGTCAGCAGTCTGCTGCAACCGTCACGCAAGGTAGACATTCTCTTGCGTCGCATCGACCATATGGCCGAAGCCAGTCTCATTGTTGATCCTGACGGTCGAATTGTTACCGTGAACCGTGAGGCCGGACGTCTGTTTCAGATGGATCCAGACAAGATGCTGGACGAACGTGTGAGTGATTACCTGCTCGTCAACGATGATCAGTTGCTGATGCCCGATGAACAGTTGTTGATGGATGATTATGGTTACCCGCTCATCGTCGCTATGCGCAGTGACCACTCCTTCTTCCTCGCGCAAATGCGTGGGGTGAGGATCATGATCAACGAGATCGAACGCGTGTTCCTCATGATTAGCGATGCCAGTCTCGCCGCACAAAAAAGCGAGGAACGAGTACGCAAGATCCAACAGGATTCAGTGAACGTTATCTTGAACACCCTCGCCCATGAGATCAACAATCCGTTGATGATTATCCAGGCGATATCAGACAGCATGCGTCTCGGTTTCATCAGCGAGAACAGCCGCGATAGGAGCCTGCGACAGATTATTGAACAAGTGCGTCGGATAAACGCTGCCTTGGAACAGTTACGGAAAAATCCAGATTTGAAGGAAGTGAAGTATCACGGAAATCAGAACGTGTACCAACTACACGATATTGATAATCCGGAGTCCTGAGTCCTGAGTCCTGAGAAAACGGGCCCGTGTTTGCAGTGCAAACGAGATCGGAAGAGCACACGTCTGAACTCCAGTCACACTGATATATCTCGTATGCCGTCTTCTGCTTGAAAAAAAAAAAAAAAAAAAAATATACAAACAAAATAAAAAAAAAAAAAAGAAAAACACATACTATAATACCACCAAACAAACCAGAGA
>CAJVXH010000043.1 GCA_913009835.1 uncultured bacterium | reverse complement strand
CTGAGTTAACTGGATAACCGGATGCTCGCAAGTGCGGGTGGTCTAAATAGATCAGTTATGGTGCGTATCATGCCCCAGACATTTATTTCTGGGGTCATCGTATCTGTGAGCCTGGGCCAATCCCAGACATGAATGTCTGGGGCATGTACCGGATTATACCAGCAGTATCACATCCACAGTCTGGGGTCCATGAATCCCGAGGACCAACTCTTTTTCGATGTCGGCGGTGCGGCTGGGTCCGGTGACGAAAACCGCATTACCAGCCGTATTCCCCTTTTCCTGCCACAATCGCATCAAGCCTGAGATGTCCGGTACGACTTGTTCCGCACGCAACACCGCAACATGATGAACCGGCAACAGCGAAACGCTCCGCTGATCGGGATTCATCGGCGGCATCAGCATCGAGCCGGTTTCTTCGGCGATGCCAACAGCGGATGAAATGCCGGTGTCGGTGGCTGCCAGCGTCATCTTCCACTCTTCAACCTTTTCGGGCGTGAAATCATCCGTCGCGGGATCAACCAGCTCCAGTTCAGATTCCTTTAGCGCCTCGACCAGCTTGATGTCTGCCAACAATGGTTCAGTAGTATAGGCCACACGTTTCGCATCGGTCGATTTGACGATCTGGAGTATCGTCTGGGCAGCGTTCTCATCGTCCGGGATGAGATGCAGCGTGGCATCCACAGCGGTCAGAGCTGCTTTGAGGGTGTTATAACTCTTATCGTTAGACATAATTAGCCCTTGAAACTAGAGAATAAGATAACAACAGCGGTCATTCTGAACGTTTTTGTGAAGAATCTAGTTGTATTGCATGTGAGAATAACAACATCAACACCGAGATCCTTCGCTTCGCTCAGGATGACTTCCTTTTCGCTCAGGATGACTTCCTTTTCGCTCAGGATGACTTCCTATCCATCCTTATCCTTGAACAGATCCCGAAACGGTTTCTTGGCGAACTGTGGCGCGTCACGGTGATCGGTCCAACCGGGGATCGGCATTGGATTCTTGCCGGGCCAGTTGTACTGCACAAACCGTGCTGTGTTTGATGCAATCTCGTACGCCTTCTGCGACTCCATCACCTTCTGAAAACCAAACCATACCGGCTTTTCGAGGTCCGGCGCAGCACGAGATTCGACGCTCCGTTTGCGCAGTTCCAGCATCATCTTCGGTAGCGGAATTGACACCGGGCAGATTTCCTCGCAGGCACCACAGAGCGTGCTGGCGAATGGGTGATCCGGCGCGTTGTTCAGACCCTTCAGGGCTGGTGTGAGCACAATCCCAATTGGGCCGGGATAGGTTCCGCCATAGGGGTGCCCTCCCACCTGTTGATAGATGGGGCAGGCGTTCAGACAGGCACCGCAACGGATACAGCGCAGCACTTCACGTAGCTCTGGGTCGTCATTGAGCGCCCGGCGGCCATTGTTCACGACCACGATGTGAACCTCGTCCGGGCCGGTCGGGCCGGGAGCGGGACCGTGCATCAGGTTGAGGTAGACTGTCGCCCGTTGACCGGTGGCGGAACGTGCCAACAGTTGCCAGAGCATCGCCAGATCGTCCAGGGATTGGGTTACCCGTTCATATCCCATCACCGCGATGACGGTCTTCGGTAATGATGAGACGAGCCGTCCATTGCCTTCGTTTGTAACGGTCGCGATGTGGCCAGTTTGGGCTACGGCGAAGTTGACACCGACCATCCCAACTTTTGCGGCGAGGAATTTCTCACGCAGCACCCGTCGTGCGACCTGGGTCAATGTTGGCGGATCGTTGGTGTATTCGATGCCGAGCTTTTCGTGGAAGAGTTGACCGACATCGTTGCGGTCAAGATGCATCCCCGGCATGGTGATGTGGCTGGGGACTTCATGCCGTAACTGGACTATATATTCGCCGAGGTCAGTTTCGACGGGTTCAACACCATGCTGCTCGAGATAATCATTTATCCCAATTTCCTCGGAAAGCATGGACTTGGATTTGAGGATGGTATCCGCGCCCTTGTCACGAATGATCTTGAGAATTGTGTCATTTGCGATGGCGGAGTTGGCTGCGTGGTGGACGATGACCCCGTTCTCTTTCCACTTGGCCGATAGTTGTTCGTGGATCTCGGACAGATGGTCGAGCGCATCCTGACGGCGGGCGACGACGTGCTCACGTCGCTCCTCGAAATCCGACCACTCGTTATAACGAATATCACGCGCCTTGACTGCTTTACGGGTGTTTGTCTTGAAGGGTGGCGGGTTGCGACGTTCTTTCAGTTGCCGTTTGATCTCACTCTTGATATCGGATGGGGCGGTTCCGTGGGCCATCATTTTACCTTATGTCATCTAGTCACGGACTGAAGTCCGTGGCGTTTGCCCCGACTAGAAAACTCGCAAGTCGGGATCATCCAGCGATTGTTAACATCTTCATGTTTGGATCATCCGCGCTTGACGAGCAAGCACGGGCCTGATCTCTTCTATTCCCCAACCAGAATCCGTGCGTAGTGCATCGCCTGAACGGGCATCTTCTTGCGTTGTAGCATCCCGTTGATGTGCATCAGGCAGGAATCGTCGGTAGCGGTGACGGTCTGTGCGCCGGATTGTTGAATGGCTTCCAGTTTATCCTCTCCCATTGCAACGGAGAGGTCGCTGAATTTGGCGGCGAAAGTCCCGCCGAAACCGCAACAACGTTTGCGATCATCCAACTCGACCAGGTCAATGCCTTCAACGTTTCTCAGTAGTGTGAGCGGTTGCTGATCAATTCCCAACTCACGGTAACCGTGGCAGGAGGTGTGCCAGGCGACCCGTCCATTCCAGTGTCCACCTATATCGGTGATCTTGAGTTCATCGACGAGAAACTGGCTGAGCTCGAACACTCGTCCTCGCATGGACTCCCAGTCGTCACGTACTGAACCCGCGAGTTCAAGTTCGCCGTAGTGTTCTTTCACCATTGAAAGGCAGGAACCTGAGGGTGCGACGATGTATTCAGCATCCCGGAAGAGACGGATGAATTTTTCCGCCAGGTGTTTCGTTTCCTTGTGGAAGCCGCTGTTAAAAGACGGTTGGCCGCAACAGGTCTGCTTTCTGTCATAGCTGACTTCACAGCCAGCACGTTTCAGAAGTTCGACCGTAGCCAAGCCTGTTTCCGGGAAGAGTTGATCGACGAAGCAGGGTATGAACAATGACACTTTTGCTGCGGGCACCTCTGGCCTCCGCTGGTATTATTGGTTGGGAGAAGGTACGGGCGGGACAGGCTGGGTGAAACCCCGAGGTACTTTTAGAAGTACTCTTTCCGTCTCGGTGATGAATGGTCTGGACTGTATATTGGTGGGTGAAGGTTGCGTGAGGATAACAACGAGATCCTTCACAACAACGTTCAGGATGACGTGTATTGCAATTGACTAAACGGGATGGGCGAGTTCTCATGCGAGTACTGATTACCGGCGGCGCCGGATTCATTGGATCAAACCTGGTTCATTATTTGTTGCGCGAACGTCCCGAATGGGACTTGGTCAACGTTGACGCTTTGACCTACGCCGGCAACCTTGAGAACCTGAGCGGGATCGAAAGCAATCCTCGGTACGTATTTGTCAAGGCGGACATCACTGACACCGTAACGATGAATTCTGTATTCGAGGAACATCGCCCCGACGCCGTTTTGCACCTCGCGGCTGAATCACATGTAGATCGTTCCATTCTCGACTCCAGCCCTTTTATCCGAACCAATGTGCTCGGCACCCAGATCCTACTCGATGCCACACGTGCACATAGTACAGACTGCCGCTTTGTGCATGTTTCCACCGATGAAGTTTACGGCACGCTGGGCGCTACCGGAAAATTCCTGGAAACGACTCCGTTGGCGCCGAACAGTCCCTACTCAGCTTCCAAGGCCAGCTCGGACATGCTGGTTCGGGCTGCACATGAGACGTTCGGAATGGATGTTGTCACCACCCGTTGCTCGAACAATTATGGCCCCTACCAGTTCCCGGAGAAGTTGATCCCGTTGATGATCGCGAACGCTCGTGATGACAAACCGCTTCCGGTTTATGGCGACGGTCAGCAGGTTCGTGACTGGTTGTATGTGACCGACCATTGTTCGGCGCTGCTCGCTGTTTTGGAACACGGCAAATCCGGCGAAGTGTACAATATAGGTGGCAACAACGAGTGGCCGAATCTTGAAGTGGTGCGTCTGATTCTGGAACAATTGGGTAAGCCGGAGAGCCTGATCCGTTATGTGCAAGATCGGCCGGGTCATGACCGTCGTTATGCTATTGATCCAACGAAATTGAGCTCCGAGTTGGGATGGACGCCATCCCGGACATTTGAACGGGCGTTGCCTGAAACAATCCAATGGTATATCGATAATGAGACATGGGTCGAGCGAGTACGATCTGGACAGTATATGGACTATTTCTCAGATCAATATGGGGAACGACTTTCCGAGTAACTGAGCTCGGTTGAAACCTGTATTCTCTCGTTTTGTTCACTAGCGATTGAGACGATTTGAGACAGTTAGTCGGGGTATGATATTTGCGTCATTATCAGTCGATAGCTATTGATTCAACGACTATCCAATACCCTTCAAACGCATCTTTCCTTTCTTAACGGAGCGATTGCGAGAGTCCCGGAGCACTGGGGCGTTCATTTAGTGTTACCTTATTTATTAAATGATGTTAGCTGAGAATGCATGTTGGGCGATACTGAGCCTGCTGGTATTATAGAACTGAAAATTCACATTCATCTCTCGATTTCATTCCAACTTTTTGTATTATCTGTTGTATCTGTCAGAACCAGATGGCAACGTTTGATGTTTTCACACTTATAGTATAATGAGGAGACGGAACAAGACATGAGTATTTTTGGGTTTAAGCGTAATCGAACTACAAATGATAGTATTTCTGCAACTGGAACTTCCTGTCTATTGATTGACTATGAGAATCTGGCTATCAGTTTGAAGGAGATTGACGGTTTCCAATCGTTAGACCTCTCCCCCATTCTAGCTGTGGCAAAGAGTCGTAGTCCTAATGGAAGGCTTGATGTTGTTCATGCTTATGCGGACTGGCGTCATTTTTCTCACGATGCAAACGCACTGGTACGCCTTGGCGTAAAGACTGTTCAAGCGCCCAGCTTTCGCTACCAGGGAAAGAACGCGACCGACATTCACATGGCGGTTGAAGCTACTGACCTGTTGCATCTCCACCCGGAACTGCAGGTGTATTTCCTGGCATCGGGCGACAGCGATTTCACTCCGCTGGTGCAGTTGCTCCGTTCACGCGGCAAACAGGTTATCGGAATTGGTATCAAGGGCAGTGTCAGCCGCCAATTGCAGACGGTGTGTGACGACTTCATCCTGTACGATGAGCTGATGGAGAATTTTGGCAACCGTGTCGAAGACCCGCCACCACCCAACCTGCCTGAGACAGCTAAAGTTCCTTATAAGCCTAAATCGATTCCTAATGCCGCTCCAAGAACCAGGGTAGCTGCAATATCTCCGAATACCCACCGTACCCAGGTAGAGCGAAAGCCTATTCAAGCCAAACCGTCTCCAGCATCCCATTCGATCTCCAAGAAACCAATGACCGTTAACGGGAATGGTTCAGGAATCGAATCGTTACGAGAAGCGATTGGTCTGGATCCTACTGAGCTATTAACCTCATCGCGTCTGAAGCAGCTGTTGCCGATGGCCACAGAAGCCTGGCACAGCACTAAGCCCAAATATGCACCTCAGATGAAACGTGCACTTCAGCAAAGATCTGCTGGTCAATTGACCTCATTTGAAGCGCAGGTTATCGCCAGCCTGCTTGAACGTACTGGCGGTCTGGGATCTGATAGCTGGTTGTTGATAGGTGGATCAGATGGCGATTTGTTATTTGATTTGTTGTTGCATGCTTCTCAGCGCACGTTGAATTCACAAGGTCGGACAGAGACGGACGATCCATCACGACTTGGTGAAGTTCTGTTGAAGGATTCGATTGAATCTCCCGAGTTGCGGATGCGACTGGTGCGGGGACGTTCAGCAGTGCAAAAGCATCAGCAAGTGATCTGAGGAGTGGGAGCGGGCATTGATTGAGTCTGATTCAAATGCAATTTTGAGTCGCGACATTTATCTGTCGCGACTTTTTCTTTGAGGACATTGATGGCAAGTGTTTCCAGCTCACCGCATCTGGAGTTCCGGGACGTATCGTTCAGCGTTGCAGACGTATCCGGCGATCGCCTTCTCACCGACCACCTCGATCTACAAGTGCCAGACAATCAGATTATCGTTATCAAGGGATCGTCGGGATCGGGTAAATCCACTCTGCTAAGGGCTTGCATACGTCTTCATGAGTTTAACACTGGCGACATTCTGTTATCCGGCAGATCGATCAGGGATATAGCCCCAACTGATTTACGTCGCCGTGTTGCGTATCTCCGCCAGTTTCCGATCTTCAGTCCAGGCACGGTCCGGGAATCGTTATGTGAGGCATTTTCCTGGCAGGGTATAACTGATCCTGTTCCAGGCGATGAGGAACTCGCTACATCAGTATTGTCACTGGATTTGGACATGTCTATTCTGGATCAGGACGCTGGCATATTGTCGGCTGGTGAAGCTCAGAGGGTGGCATTGCTACGGGCGCAATTGGTGAAACCTGAAGTGTTACTGTTGGATGAATCCACCGCTAATCTTGACCCTGAACATGAAGCTGAGTTGATCGCATATGTGAGGGATTGGGTGAAACTTGGTAGGAATTCAGCTATATGGGTAACTCATGATCGTCTTCTGGTAAACACTCTCAACACATCATGTTATAATCTCTCTCGGAGTGGATTGGAGCTGGAGGGAATCAGGGTATGAGTGAGAGTGTCCCCTACGGTCTTGATCTGCTTCATGTAGCCTTTGCGGCTGGTTTTGTGTTGCTCGCTGGCGTGATAAGCGTCATGTACAACCTGGGCTTGGCTAAACGTCTGGCAGTTTCAGCCATACGTACCGCTCTCCAACTCGGACTGGCCGGCGTAGCACTTTCAGCAGTGTTCGGCCTTGAAAACCTGACCTTGGTGTTGTTGCTCTGCCTGGTGATGATCCTTCTCGCTGGACGAGAGGCTTTGAAAAGGCAGTCAGTAAAAGTTGGGGGCACCGCATTTGATGTGTTTCTGGCGATGACTGTTTCTGCATTCACAGTCAGCCTGATCGTTACCGGCTCGGTTATCGGGGCACGCCCCATCTGGACGCCGCCAGTGTTCATCCCAATCCTCGGGATGATACTGGGTAATTCACTCAACGGGATCTCGTTGGCTTTGGATCGCTTCCTGACTGGATGCGTAGACCAGCGAGCTCTGATAGAGACTCGACTGAGTTTGGGTGCGACGCCGAACGAGGCTGTTCAGCCGCTGGTGCGGGAGGCTGTCCGTACCGGAATGATTCCAATCATCAATTCGATGGCGATTGTTGGGATTGTAAGCATGCCTGGGATTATGACTGGCCAACTTCTGGCAGGTGCTGATCCGAAAGACGCTGTATTGTATCAGATCGTAGTTATGTACATGCTGGCAGGGAGTACCTCGATTTCGACTGTTATCTCGATTCTGATGCTGAGGAGGCGGGTATTTACGGCAGATATGGCTTTACGGTCGGATTTGCAGCACAAGTTATAAAATCAGTTTGAAGGCGCTTGAATCATATCTGGGAAGATATGTTCCAAGAGTACTGCTCAAGAATGTTCGAGCATGTTTTTATCCTCGCTGGTGTCCTCCTGCAACGCATCAACTTTATCAAGTAATTGTTGCACACTGAATGGCTTCGTGAGGTAATCATTAGCACCGTATCGTAATGCCCGGGCTAGATAATCACGGCTGTTAATAGCCGTGATTACGATAATGGGTATTTCCCGGTGCGCTGATCTCTCCCGAACAGCTTTAATGAATGACAAACCGCTCATTCCTGGCATTTTCAAATCTGTGAAAATCAGATCAACCTTCTTCAATTTCCCTATCGCTTCAGTCCCGCTTATAGCTTCAACCACCTCAGTGTATCCACCGGACTCAAGTATCTTACGAACAGTCTTCCGCATAGCTGCAACGTCGTCTACCACGAGTATTCGCATTTTGAATCTCACGATTACGTGGACGGGCTAATAACTCGCTTGAATATAGCTGATTAAAATACCAAATACCTTGTCAGGTATGATATTTCATAGAACGTTGTGACATTTTACGATTTATGTAGCCAGCCTCAAATCTAGTCCCTGTTAAAACTTCCCAGAATAACTCCGAGCGCCACAGCCCACACAGCTGCTAGACCAACCTGCAAATGGCTGGGCAGGCTGAATGTAAGAGTGTGTGCTGGAATCCAGAACCAGAGCAATGTCTTCCATGCGTTTTGCAGGCTGGGCCAGTGCATTGGTTTTGCTTCGATGGCGTTATCTGTCCAACGGTGAAACAGCATCATCACCGGCCCGAAGAGCAGATTTGTGAAGACTGATACTGAGAATGCCCGAACTATACCTTCCCGCGCCGCCTCAAACCAGAAGCCTTTGAGTATCAACGCGTCCACGAAACCGAAGAATCCTACGAACGCGTATTTGAAGGTGATGCCAAGAAATGCCCACACAGCGACTTTGGTCATCAGACGCCACGGACCCGGTCCGAACAGATACCATTTCCCGGTCCGAATACGTATCGCCAGCAGTTCGCCAAAGGTGCCGAGAATCGCCACCTGTACGGCGCTTGATAGAATGGGTTGTGCCTTGACGAAATTCAGATAGAGTTCGATCACGATTTTCCCCATTTCTCCGCTGTGATCATCATCTTAAGAAAAAGGGACACCTGAACAGGTATCCCCCGGAAATTCAGGACGTTCACGAGAATCAGGCCATGGAGGCCATGAGTTCCTCGGTTGCGTGCAAACCAACGTCCAGCGCCTTCATGTTGTACACCTCAGTGCCTTTCGGCGCGCGAGTTTTGAGAGCGGAACGGATGGATTCGTTTGAGACGACATCGGTGAGGGCCATCATGGTTCCCAGGGCTACAGCCGATGTATAAACCATCCGCCCCAGGTGTTTCGCGGTCAATTCGATGATCGGAATCCGGTAGATCTTGTACAGTTCGTCGTGCTCAGGCGGTACATCAACGAGATTAGGATCAACGACAATCGGCGAACCGGGTTTGATATCTTTACCGTACAGATTGTATGAATTGGTTGCCAGAGAGAGGAAGAAGTCAATCGCTGACGTGCGTGGGAACAGGATGTCTCCATCATCAACGATGACATCCACTTTCGTCGGACCACCTCTAACCTGTGCTGTATATGACGGGCTGCCCGCTGCGTTCAAACCTTCGAGGAAGGCGGCGTCTGCGATAATCGTACCGGCGAGGATGATGCCCTGCCCACCGACTGCGGAAAAACGTGCTTCGAAATGCATGGCGGTTTCCTCCCTAGGCCGATCGCCGATCGCGCAACTTGGCGATAAGCTTTTCGTAGGTTTCGGTATATTCCGTACGGCCAGTGTCTTCGTGCATAACTCCAACCGGGAAATGTTTCGCCTGATCATCCTCGGACATGCCATCAAACTTCTTCAGCGGAACCGCGCGATCGTTGATCCAGTTCACCATGTTCATCGGATCGGCCATTTTGTTGCGACGTCCGAACTGAGTGTGGCAGTTGCTGACGATCTCGACGAAACTCATACCTTTGTGTGCGAATGCCTTCTTCAGCATCTGGCTGATTTGCTTGCCGTTTCCGACTTGCGCACGTGCGACAAAACTCGCGCCGGCACCTTGTACCAATTTAACCAGGTCGAAGGACGGTTCCAGGTTGCCATAAGGGGCAGTTGCGGCCTTTGCACCCAGCGGCGTGGTCGGCGAATACTGCCCGCCGGTCATGCCGTAGATGTTGTTGTTGTTAATGATAACGGTGATGTCAATGTTGCGTCTTGCAGCATGAATGAGATGGTTGCCGCCAATGGCGGAACCGTCACCATCACCTGAGATAACAACTACATGTTTGTCCGGGCAGTGCATCTTGATGCCGGTTGCGAAGCTGAGCGCACGACCGTGCGTGGTGTGCAGGGTGTTAGCGTTCAGATAGCCTGGAAGACGGCTGGTGCAGCCGATTCCCGATACCACGGCGAGGTCTTCCGGTGCCCATTCAAGATCAGTGAAGGCTCGGATCATCGACTTCATGATTGTCCCGATGCCGCATCCGGGGCACCACATGTGCGGCATTTTCGCCTCGCGGATGTAGGGCATATAATCGAATGCCATCAGGCCACCTCCTCGATTGCGGCGAGTATTTCGTTCGGGTAGATGGGTACTCCACCGACCTTGTTCACTCTTTTGATCGGACGGTCAAAGTGCACCGCACGTTCGACTTCATATACCATCTGGCCCATGTTGAATTCGGGAACGACGAGACACTTCTTGTCGCGTCCGAACTCATAAACTTGATCCTTCGGGAACGGCCAGACAGTCACCGGGCGAAGCATGCCAACTTTAATTCCAGCTTTACGCGCTTTCTTGATCGCAGCCATCGCGGCACGGGCTGTTGACCCGAAAGAAACGACACCAATCTCGGCATCATCAGCCATGAAGTATTCGACCTTGTCGATAATATCCTTGTTGCCAAGCACTTTGCGTATGTGGCGATACATATCCGAGGTGATCTGCTCCGGGTTGGTCGTCGGGAATCCCGTTTCGTCATGGTTCAGGCCGGTAGTATGCCAGGGCGCTCCGTCGAAATAGGGACGGAATGGCGGCACATCACCCTTGCTGACATCATAGGGCACAAAATCTTCGACCGGACCTTCGTGCAGGGTGCGATTGATGATCTCGAACGAGCCTGGTTCCGGTGGAACCACGCCTTCGCTCAGGTGGCCAATGACTTCGTCCAGGAGCAGTATTACCGGCATCCGGAACTGTTCAGCCAGATTGAAGGCCCGGATCGTCTCGGTGTAGATTTCCTGATGAAAAGCAGGTGCGAGGGCAATGGTCGGGTGGTCGCCATGTGTTCCCCAACGCGCTTGCATCAGGTCGGCCTGTGCAGCTTGTGTTGGAAGCCCGGTTGACGGCCCGCCACGCATGACATTCACCACCACGCACGGTGCTTCAACCATGTAGCCGAAGCCCAGGTTTTCCAGTTTCAGGCTCATTCCGGGACCGGAGGTCGCGGTCAAAGATTTTGCTCCGGCGAGGCTCGCTCCAATGGTTGCCCCCATCGCACTGATTTCATCTTCCATCTGGATGAAATGTCCGCCTGTCCTTGGGAGAAGCAGACTCATGTGATGGGCGATTTCCGACGAGGGAGTGATCGGATAGCCGCCGAAGAAGTTGCACCCGGCCGCCACAGCGGCTTCCGCCACCACGATATTTCCGGGCCAGAATTTTACATTGTGTCCGTTTTCGCTCATCTCTCAGCTCACGTGAGATGTTAGGGACGATATCAGCCATTTTCGTATTGAATACGAGAACGGCTGTGTAGTTTCACTCAGGCCGCTTCTGCCTTCTTGCCCTTCTTCTTCTTCTCACCTTTCTCGATGAGAATGGCGAAGTCAGGGCATTGCTGTTCGCACAACATGCAGGCGATACAAGCATCAGCCTCGACAACGACAGCGATGGTACCTTGCCAACGCGTGCCGACGGCCTTCATCGCCAGAACATCGGTCGGGCACACTTCGACACAGATATCACAGCCCTTACACCACTCTTCAAGGATAGTGATCTTGTGGCCTTTTTCTTCACTCACTGTTACTGTTTCGGTCACGCCACTCATCGAATCCTCCGCCGGCAAAATGACCAGCATTCGCAAAATGTGGAAAGGGGAGGAGTCCGTCCCTAAGGACATACATCCACCCCCAACTCTATTCAGACCGACGACTCGAGAATGTTATCTTCTTCACAGGTCATCGACATCAGTTGTCTCAAGTGTTTCACGCATGATAGCGCGTCTGCTGCGGTACTCATGGACCTCAGTCTTCTCCATGTTCCGATCAGCTTCCGCGAAGGTACATATGGGAAACCGTTAGGACAAAATAACAGTCCGTTGTGCTCCCGGGGAGCATACGTATTATCAGCTCAGAATGGGCAAGATGCGGTGGAATCTGAGAATTACCGTTGCAAATGCCGCAAGCCGCTAATATCCATGGAGTTGATTGGATGGGAAATCAGCCCATCAGCCGCCACATGAGCAGCATCACGGAAAACCCTCCGCCATACAGGACAGGCAACAGGTACAGGAAACCACTGCGCCATCGTGATTCGAAGTGGTTGGCCACAATGAGTTTCCGGACAACCAGAACACTGAGCGTGACTCCAACACCCATCAGTATCAGAAACAGGATTGTCAATACCGGATCGAGCCAGACCTTGAAGGTGGAATCTAAAGTTATGGTATTGTCGAGAATGCTGGTTGCGGTATTAATACCGAGCGGATCGGATGCGACATATTTCCAATAGGGAATGCGCGAAGTCGTTTTCAGCAGCGCCTTGATGGCGTGAGCGGCTGCCATGATTGGAATTATCGCGATGCCGAACCTGAGCAGATAATCGCTGAGCTTGAGCCGTCCCCCGACCGTGCGAAACAGGGCAAATGGAATCATCCACCACAGCAGCGGCAGAGCGACGAACAGGGTCAGCGACATCACCATCCCTTGCCCCCACACCCCGCTGATTCCGAGCGCCGTCTCAATTGTCGTCGGTGTCCATAGCAGCAGCTCGCCAGTGGTTCCCCATTCGGTGAATACCTCGTAGACGATAAAACCTGATACCACGATGCAGAAAGCAACCTGGGCGAATGACAGCGGTTTGAGTTCCAGGACATCCTTGAACCAACGCCTCGGGAACCAGCCTGGGTTAGGCCGACCGTCTTGTCCGGGATTGTTATGATCGCAAGCTTTCAGACATTGCCCGCAGAGCAGACATTCGGTGTTGTCATCGAGTTTCTCCGGACGCAAACCAACTCCGCAACTCCTGCCTTGAAAGACGTACGCTGTCTTTTTCGATACGCACGACTTGTCTTTGCACTCAGAGCAGACCGTTTTATCACCTACTCGCCAACCCATGGGAGCGAGTCGGGAGTATAGCCCGAGCAAATGTCCAACGGGGCACACGTTCGCGCAAAATGTGTTGCGTGAATAAATCAACCCAAACCCCACCGCTGCGGCGAGTAAAACCAGCATGTAGATAGCCATCCGAGTTGGTACGCGGTGAATGGACAGGGTGTGAATGCCGATGAAGAGAATGAGAACATAAAACAGCGTCATCACCCAGCCGGAACGCAGGAATGCCGGTGGTTTACGTTTCAGACCGATCTTTGAAGCCAGCGAGGTGAGCAATTCCATGGGGCAGACAGTGCACCAGATCCGTCCTAGAAATATAGCTGACAGTATGATCAATGGCCACCAGTATGACCACACGATCAGGTTTGCCAGGTTGGTGTTGCGCAGCACTTTGGCGAAGGTCATGTCGTCAGTGTTGGCCATAAAGCCAAGGATTATCAGAACGACGAAGACGATCAAGGTCAAAATCTGGAAGCCCAGTGGAAACCATGTTTGGCGAAACAGTTTGTTGATCATTCTCCCACATCTCCCTTTCTGGTTGACGATTACTGAAGCTGCACCGACGTTCTCAACCTGTACTGACATCATATGAAAAAAAACAACGGAGAACCCCTGCGAACCGCAAAAAGACGCGGGTCACAAGGGCATATAACAGGTGATTCAGCTTCGCTAAGCCACGTTTGACGAGCAAACACGGGCCTCTTTTCTCAGTACTCAGCCTGATGACCCCGACTTGCGAGCAAGTCGGGGCAAACTGCTACTCGAGACTCCAACCTATGATTTCTGTCCGGTGAGTTCTTTGGCGGTGTCTATAAACTCAGCCTTGTCGATTGGTTTCTCGAAATAGGCTTCCGGTGCGGGGAGTTTGCGGTGTTGCTCAATGAACCGTTTGAACTCCGGGGTAATACCAGTGACCACTGCGACTGGGATGTCTTTCAGGTCATCGTTTTCCTTCAGCAACTTATACATCTTAAGCCCGGATTCTTCCGGCATGCTGATGTCCAATGTGATCAAGTCCGGGTGCAGTTTGGCGGCCTGTTCCATGCCCTCGCGACCGTTACCTGCGATGTCGGTGGTAAATCCATTGTCTTCCAGCAGGATGGTCAGGAAAGAGCTGACATCCGGTTCATCCTCGACGATCAGCACAAGTTTCTTCTCGCTCATGGGGGGTATCCTTCCAAATCTTCAGGTTTTGATAATCTTAGTTTTTGCCGAGAATCTTCAGCGCTTTTTTCAACGCTTCGGGGTCAGCGCCCTTCATCTGATCCATCATTCTAGCGCGCAGGACTGCCGGATCGTTGTCCGCATCATCCTCGACGGGCAATCCGATCAGGCGACGGACATTTGCGACGTAGTTGCCTGGCTTGACCGGTTTTTCGAGATAGATACCGGGGCCAGACATGGTGAGCTCATCCAGATCAGCCTTACCCTGATCATCTTTGGCGTGTCCGGTAACGATCATCACCGGGATTTTGCGCCATTCCGGATTCTTCTGCAGGTCACGATAGAACGCGGCGCCCGACCGTTTTGGCATCACCAGATCAAGCGAGATCAGATCAGGTTTGACAGTTTTGACCAGTTCCAGCGCCTCGTATCCGTCCGACGCACTTTCAACCGTGAATCCTTCATCTTCCAGCGCCATGATCAGGTAATCACGGACATCATCTTCATCATCGACTACCAGTATCAGGAAGTCTTTTGCTTCGGCCATGGGGGGCCTCCTCAACGATATTGCAAGGCTTTTTCGTTACGAATCTTTTGTTCTTCTTCAACTTTAACCAGTTCCTGCCGTGGCAAACGGATGCGGAATACCGACCCAACTCCACGTTCGGTATCAACTTCGATCACCCCGTGGTGTTCCTGCACGATCTTGCGTGTTGTCAGCAGACCGAGCCCGGTGCCACGATTGCCCTTAGTGGTGAAGAATGTTGTAAACACACGTCGTTTTACGTCCGCCTCCATACCTATACCATTGTCGCGAACTTCGAATATGAGCTCGCCTTCACGGTCAAAGGTGGACATGGTGACCTGTCCCCCTCCGCCTTCTCGAACAGATGCGGCGTCGATACCGTTGCTCAGGAGGTTGGTAAGGCAGGCTTCGATACCTTCCGGGTCAAGTGGTGCCAACTCGGGGGCTGGTTCATCACCGGACAATAATTCTACACCCTGCTGTCCGGCAGCGTCGTGATAGAGCTCGACCACATCAGCTATTATTTTAGCGGGATCAATCTGTATCAACGAGGGCACGCGTCCCTTGGAGAAGGAGAGAAAATCACGCACCATCGCGGTCGTCTTCTCAAAGTTGCGTTGCAACATATCCCAACCGCGCTCAAGTCGGGCTTCGTCACCCTTTTTGAGCCCGCTGTCAACCATGTACATCCCGCCTTCAAGTCCCATCAACAGGTTTTTAATGGTGTGGGCGAGTCCTGCGACGGTCTGACCAACCGCGACCAGCCGTTCATTGTCGAGGGCTTCCTTTTCGAGGCGGCTGAGCTCGGTGATGTCGGTGGAAATCTCAATGACTTTTTCAACACCATCCGATCCCCATGACAACGGTGAGACATTCACAAAATACTTGGCTAACTTGCCATCGTGAGTGACGCCTTCCTGCGTGGAACTGTGTTCCAGCCCGTCACTGAAGGTCTGCATCGCAGGACAGTCAGTGCAGGGTGAATTACGTCCCTTGTAGACCTTATAGCAGGAGGCGCCTTCGGCTCGTCCGAAAGTATGTTCGAGCTTGCCATTGGCATGAACGATGTTCAAATCCTTGTCAAGGATGGAGATATAGCAGGGAACGTGCTCGAACAGACGGTCGAACTCACGTTTCCATTTGCGGGTTTCGGTGAGTTTGCTGATGAGCATCAGAACATGATCGGGATCACCGGAACCAGTCAGGGAAACTGGTTGATAGAACAATGAGGCATCTATGTCGCGTCCGTGACGGTCAACGAGTACATGGTCAGCGACGAGCATTTGTTTCTCTGCCAGGCAGAGATCTGCCTCACAAGTGGCACACTCACGCTGGGTTTGTTTCAGAGCGTGATAGCACAGCCGTCCCTTGAACACGCCGAAGACTTCCTCGAACTGCTTGTTGACGGCTCGTATACGTTTGTCCGATCCGACCAGGGCAGCCCCCATTGGCAGAGCGTCGAAGAGGGAGTCCTTCATGAATTGGTTGAGGATAGCATCGCTGTTGCTGGCGGCACTCATTGTCCTGTTTCCCCCAGGTCTAGCGGTACAATCACCTTGCCGGAGGTCGGATACTCTTCGGGTCCAACATTCACGAAGCTGGGGTGTTCACTGTGACAGAAGCTGCACTGTTGGAAACGAACATCCTGCTTTTCTTCGGCAACGAGATAGTGACATTCAAGGCAAACCCCGTGCATGGCATCAGCGTATGAGGGTGCCAGGTAGCCCTTGACTGGATAGTCGAACAACAGCGTTCTCTCGCCGACAGCTGCAGGGATTAGATCCTTGTGGCAAGTCACACATTCGGCTGCTGTCTCGGCCTGACGTACTTCTCCCTGCGGATGACATTCACTGCAGGAGAGTTTTGCACCATTAGAATTGGCATGCCAATCATGGCCGAATGCGTCGGTTGCGCTGTACATGTCACGGTGGCAGCTCGAACACTCGGTGTTCTTGTCACCGGGGAGGTTTAGATGGTGACAGGTCGCGCAACCGTTGTACAGGGAGTCAGCTCGGACGACGTGCGCTGCATGATGGAACGAAACTCCAAATCGGTCGCGATTTCCATCGACCCATAGGGTATCTCCCCCACGTGCTGGTAATGCGATCTCGGGTTCTACTCCGCTGGATCGAACTGATTCTCCGCTGAGCAGCAGGAAACCAACTCCCGCCATAATCACGAAGGAGAGACTAAAGCGCGCCCTGTTTGCGAAGGATGGCAAGCCCAGCCAGGTACGTGACAAATTATCAAACTTCGGTTTAACCTCGGGATAGTTCTCCTCATCGATGGGCTTGGATTCGAGAATGTTGAAATGCTCGACCAGCCACAGGAAGATCAATCCTGCCACCGCAACCACTCCGAAACTGATTGCGAATTCAGTCCATGATGGCAGATAGGCTCCAATCCCCCGACCAGTGTGCATAACACCGCCGGTGTTGATACGGTTAACCACAACTCCCATCAATCCGAGGAATGAGACCAGCCAGAGCAATCCATCTGAACGGCGTACGCGTTTTACCATCGTCAGCACTGCCGGAATCAACAGAAATCCGATCTCGATCCAGAATGCTATAGCATGCCAATCGGTGGTAAATGCGTGATGAATCTGGCCGCGTATGGTCAAATCGCCTATTCTCACCACGATGTACGTGAGGACTACCCACGGCGTCGCTCGGTTCAGTTTCGCCAGCATGTCACGATGCGAATGGCGGCGGTAGATCCAAGTTGTGGTGTGACCCTCGAAGGTGATCATGAACAACCCAAGGGCGATGGCCGACAGGAAGAACAGGATCGGGAGGATCGGACTGTACCAGAGCGGGTGAATACGATATGGCATGATTGTGAACAGCGTGCCCAGGCTGGATTGGTGCAGGGTGGACAAGCTAATACCAGCTATGACCAGCGGGATACGGAACTTGGTCAACGTGTCATGAATCTTACTCCAACGCGGCTGATCCTCGAGAGGTACCGGTAGGAACTCCAGGGTCAGCACGCTCAAATAGAGCATGACGCACCAACCAACTTCAAACAGCGGACTGTGAGGGTTCCAGTAGATGATCATGTGCCAGATATTCCAGGGCAACCCCAGGTCGAACAGCAGGCCAAGCACAACGGCAACATAGCCGAGGAACGCGGTTAAAACTGCCGGACGTACAATTGGGTAGAATTCCTTGATCTGGAAGATGTAGACGACAGCCGTAAGCACAAATCCGCCAGCAGCCAGCGCCACACCGCTCATCACATCAAAACCGATCCAGAATCCCCAGGGGACACCGTCGGTGAGATTTGTAGTCGCTCCCAGACCGAAGGTGAAACGTGTGATGGCTACGGCGAAGGCCAGCCCGGTTATCCCCCAGAGGATATTTTTCAGGACTCGTGCGCGGTCCATACGAGTCTTATCCATTGTTATCGTCCCCCGGGTTTGAGGTGGTGCTGTCGCTATCCTTCTGGTTCTTCATCCGTCGTTTGATGATCCAGTAGACTCCGGTCATCGTTCCCGCCATCCCGGCAAAAACTGGCGGCACCGCACCCATAGCGGTCTTGGTGGTTGCCGGCAATGACTGGTCACCGAGTTTGCTGCCATAGGACAGGAAGCTGAGGTCAGTATTCGAGATGTAGAGAACGCTGGTCCCTCCGATCTCATGCTCACCCCAGACATGCTGGATATACTGATCCGGATTCTCTTCGAGACGGCGATGCGCCTCCGCCAGCATTTCTTCTCGTGTACCGAAAATTGTTGCATCGTAGGGGCAGGCATCGGTGCAGGCAGGCGTTTTACCCTCTTTCAAGAAGTCGTTGCAGAGGATACACTTGCGGATATACGGTACCTGCTGGTCCCAGTCATAGCGCGGCACACCGTATGGACAAGCCATCATGCAGTAGCGACATCCTATGCACAGATCGCCATCATATACGACTGCTCCGGTTTCCGGATCTTTCTGCATCGCTCCCACCGGACATACCGAAACACAGGCGGGTTCGGCGCAGTGTCGGCATTGCTTACGGATGAACGCCGGATCACCATTCGGCAATTCCTTCTCGACGATGGAAGTCCAGTTACGTGCGGACAAACCGTCATCCAGTGACCAGCGACGCGGAACATCTGGCTCGAGATCATTACGTTTCTTGCAGGCCACCACACATTCTCGGCAGCCAACGCATTTTGTGGTATCGGTGAGGATTGCCGCACCATTGGGGACATGTACACTCATACCGGGGTCTCCTCACTCATCTTGTCCTTGCCGAGAGTGGCCATGACACGATCACCCGCTCTCTGCGGGAATTTCCATGCCGCAGCTCCCACGAAACGTCCGAAGGGGAATAAAGCAGCGTGGGCGATCTTGGTGAAGGGTATCATCAACAGGATGAGGTCCGCGCTCAACAAGTGCAGCATCATCATCCATTGGTGGGTGTTGGATGCAAGAACGAGGTTCGTCATCACTATGCCAGTGATGAACGGCACCAGTAGCAAGCCGACCAAGAAATAATCGATCGCTTTGGAAAGGCGACGCTGGCTGTTATTCAACACTCTTGCCATTATCAGAAATACGCCACCGCCGATAACGATCAGGGTGAGGATATGGCTTATGTTCTGGGGCAGCCATATTCCCCACGACAATCCGGTCGCGGCATCCCAGAGGATTACGTGCGCCGAGTAGAATAGCGGCACCAGAATCAATCCAATGTGAAACAGGATTGACACGAGGCTGTATAATGGACGTTGCCTCGGCGCTGTTGTCACAGGGACAATCCAGCTGGCAGTGCTGCGGAACAGATCGCCCCAGGGTATGTTTCTCTCACCAGCCTGACGCATCATGAACCACACATCGCTGATTGACAGGAACAGCAGTCTCACCACTCCAAACAGGCAGATGGCAAATGCCAACCGAAACAGGGGGCCACTCGCGAATTCGAGTAGGGCATCCACTCTCTATTCTCCTGGTTTATGTTATGTAGTAGTTCTTAATCAGTTTTGACTATCGTCATCCTGAACAAAAGGCCGTCATCCTGAACAAAAGGCCGTCATCCTGAACAAAAGGCCGTCATCCTGAACAAAAGGCCGTCATCCTGAACAAAAGGCCGTCATCCTGAACGAAGTGAAGGATCTCGGTTTTACCTCTCAAATTATCCGCCTGAATACAGGCCCGTGTTTGCTTGCAAACGCGGCTGACAACATCTGATCATCCCTGCTGGCGAAGCCCGCAGGGGCACCTTGCCTTGAATCAAGGCTCCAGACTCCCCGGCACGCGGAGGTGCCGGGCTACCCCAGAATCAGCCTTTCGCCTCTGCTTCCTGCGGCGGAACGAAATCCTCATCACCACCCATCCAATCCATGTCATCCGAGGGTTCACGCCAGGCTACTCCGTCGGGCGATAGGATCAGTGCTTTGTAAATCAGATCATGCAGACCGACCAGCTCAGTCGCGACTTCATTGTCTTCAAGCGTTTCACGGACCTGTTTCTTGCAATTCGCACATGGTGCGATCACCATATCCGCACCTGTGGCCGCAATCTGTTCAGCTTTCTTACGTCCACTGACCGTTGTGCGGTACGGGCGCAGCTCGTCAATCGAGACAGATCCACCACCACCTCCACAGCAGTAGTTATCGCGACGATTGGGTGTCATCTCAATGAAGTTTGGAATGAAGGCTTTTATGATCTCACGTGGCTGTTCGATAATCCAGCCTTGCCGTGCGATATTGCATGGGTCGTGGTAGGTGACTGACTGCGTGATAATGCTGGTATCGAAGTTGAGCTTGCCCGCTTTCAACGCATCATAGGTGTATTCCAGGATGTTGATGATGGGTCGTTTGGTATGTTTGGCGAAATTATTATAGAAGTACTTTGCCGACCGGGAAGCATGACCACATTCTCCGATCAGGATTTTCTTACAACCTAATCGTTCGGCCTCGGCCTCGATGTTATTTACCAGTCTCTCAAGAACCTGGTCGCTGTAGAACAGGCCGTAGTTGATAGCATCGTAATTTTTGGTCCCGATAGTCCACGATGCGCCTGTTGCATGCATCACGCAGGCGATTCCCATCAGCGTTTCCGCTTCCATCATGTAGTCAGAAACCGGTGCGACGAACAGATATTCCGCTCCTTCCACGTCAGTTGGGAATTTGACTGGCGCGTTTTTCGCTTCCTCCATCTCCTCTTCCATGAACTCCAGACTGTCCAGCAATGCCGGAAGTGGGATGGCTGATGTGTTGTGGGAGTCGCCGATCATCTGTTCACGGGTTGACACGACCATCGCTCGGGGAACAATGCCCATTTCGGCCAGAATCCAGCGTGACAGGTGGGTGATCAATGCGTGATCAATGCCCATCGGGCAATCATTTGTACAGCGACGGCAAGCGTTACAATCCCAGAACGAACCCGCCATCTCCTCGATGATGTCCTCAGTCAGACCCAGGTCACCGGTTATGCGCGCACGAACTTTGCCTCCTATCGTGAAATGGCGGCGATAGATGTCCAGCAGCAACCCACTCCTGTAACATGGGACGTCTTTAGGACTTCCGGTGACCTCATAGATCGGGCAAGCTGCTGTGCATCGTGAACAACGAGTTGTCACACGTGCGAAATGGTCGAGCGCGAAACCGTAGTTGGTGTGTTTCAGGATAGTAGCCATCGTCTGAAGAAACTTTTCAACACGGTTTTCGGTATCCACACCGGTTTCTACATGATAACGTACTGGTAATTTCTGCGCATTGACCACCTCATCCTTTTTGGGGATGGCGAACGCTTTTGCCAGTCTTTCAGGCGTAATCGAGTTCATGAGGTTTCCTGTGGGTTCCACGGTTTCCTTTTTGTATCGGGACCGTGCTTCACGGTTGAATTGAGATCCGGGTGGCCGCTAATGCGACTTTTTAGAGGTGCCAGGGTGAAATCGTCCGTGTGCACCGGCTGAAATGCTGAGGGATCGAGCAATTCGATGCCGTAGGCGTTACAGCACTTCACGGCTGCTTCAAGCGGTGGATGTACATAGAGTCGGCTGTGATAACCGGACGAGGTCAGCCGGTGAAATTCACCAATCTCTTCGTCAACCCGCCATGCGTGCGCGCCGCAGCAGACCGCCACTCTTACTGGTTTATCGCAGACCGGGCAGGATTTCTCAGCCGTAAGATCCACCGGGGAGAAATCGGTACCGACAACTCGCTTCACCTGCCATCCGAGCGAGCTCAGCAGCTCGTAGGTCCACTCAACTGCGTCTGCCGCAACAGGTGCACTGACCGGGAGTTCGGAATCCTCGTCTGGCAAACCTTCCAGTCGTCCAGCGAGCCATCCGAACAGAACATCGACCGCTGTTCCACTGACTCCGTGGACAACGGTAATTCCCTCAGCTCTGAGCAGGCGCCGCACTGATTTCTTGATCCCATTAGCCAGCACAACTGTGACACCCAATTCGCGCATCATGCGGATACGTGAGACTTCATCTTCCTCTTTTGAGGCGATTTCGCTGCGTTCCTGAATGCCTTCGCTGGACACGTCCCAAATGCGGAACCGTCCCGCCGCCTCAAACAGGGGCGCGACTTCCTCAACGAAACACGGCACCGCGATGCGCGCATTTTCTGTGTTAAGTGTCCATGCGATGGGTGTGTTCACTTGAACCTCGAAACGGTATGCCTTTCAGTCACAAGGCTATTGCGAATCTTGTGCCAAATAGTGCAAGAGGGTGTAAATGATAGTGAATACAGTGGTTATGAGGATAATCAAAGGTGAGCCTGTTGCAGGTGTTGCAACACACAGAGGCTGAATGTGTTGCAGTACCCCTGTAAATCGAAGCAAAACTGTTGCACGACTAAATTAGGGACAGACCCCTATTAATCGTGATAAAAGGTGCAATTAATAGGGGTCTGTCCCTAATTGTTCCTAATTGTTATCCTGTGAATCGAACAATAGGGATCAGAAATCCTCGGATGTAGAATCATCCCGCATCTCGTATTTCTTCATCTTCCGCCAGAGGGTTGTCCGGTCGATCCCCAATGCTTTTGCAGCCTTAGTACGATTGTTCTTGTACATTCGCAGCGCTTCTCGGATAGCAGCTTCTTCGACAAGAGCAGCTCTTACCGGAGTTACATGATCTCCTGCGAATTGTTTCATCAGCGCACGAATCGGTTGTTCATCAACAATGCTACTTTTCGAGTGATCAGATGATTGATCAGGCCGAGGAAGGTCTCCAGTGGATGAAGCTTGGGATCTAGCATCGCGTAGATCTACGGGCAAATGTTCGATCTTCAGTGTCCGTCCTCGGCAGATTGCAAATCCGAATTCGATTATGTTTTCCAGTTCCCGAACATTCCCTGGAAACTCGTGGTGCAACAGGATTTCCATATATGCCGGACTCACGGAAAGAATATTCTTCCCCTTGAGTGCATTGAAACGGCGGATAAAATGCTCAACCAGCAAAGGAATGTCTTCGCTTCGATCCGCCAGGGTCGGTAACTCGAGACGGATGACCGCCAGCCGATAGTATAGATCCTGACGGAATTCACCTCGTTTTACCGCATCTTTCAGTCCACGATTGGTTGCCGCTACAACCCGAATATCAGCCTTGATTGGTTTAACTCCGCCCACCGGTTCATATTCATGTTGTTGCAACAAACGCAACAGTTTTACCTGCATTGACGGTGGGAGTTCTCCAATTTCGTCGAGAAACAGGGTTCCACCTTCAGCAGTCGCGACCTTGCCAGCCTTATCACGTTTGGAGATCGGAAGAGCGTCGTGTAGGGAAAGAGTGTAGATCTCGGTGGTCGCCGTATCATTAAAAAAAAAAAAAGGACAGAAGGACGCCGAGCAGGAGAAGACAGAACACTAGCAGTACAAATACAACCAATACTGTAGCCTCAACTGACTCTAGAA
>CAJVXH010000042.1 GCA_913009835.1 uncultured bacterium | reverse complement strand
TTTTTTTTTTTTTTTTCAAGCAGAAGACGGCATACGAGATATATCAGTGTGACTGGAGTTCAGACGTGGCTCTTCCGATCTCCTCTTCGTATGCTAGCGCAGCGTGAAACCAAAGCTTTACCAGTATTACCATAGATTTGAGCAACAATCATCATCCATAAAAAGTCCATTTCTGGAGGAGAAACGCGGATGATTCACATCGAGAACCTGAAGAAGTTTTACGGGAAATTCCCTGCGGTGGACGACATCTCATTCGATGTTGCGCACGGCGAAATTCTCGGCTTCCTTGGGCCAAACGGCGCCGGTAAATCGACAACCATGAAAGTGATTACCGGTTACTATCCGCCTAATGCAGGAAGGATCACGATTGAGGGCCATGATGTCACCGAAGAATCGTTGGTCACCCGTGAAATGATCGGTTATCTGCCCGAGACCACCCCACTGTACCTCGACCTCACGGTGTATGAATACCTGAAGTATGTGGCTGAGGTGCGACTTATCCCCAAGAACATGCGTGCTGAGCGCATCAAGAAGATGGTTGAGGTTACCGGATTGCACGGTTTTCTCGATCAGAGTATCGGGAAACTGTCGAAGGGATACCGTCAACGTGTGGGGCTCGCACAGGCCATGTTGCACGATCCCAAAGTTCTGGTGCTCGACGAACCGACCATCGGCCTCGACCCGAACCAGATCGTTGAGATCCGTGACCTGATCAAGGAGATCGGCAAGGAGAAGACGGTCATCCTCTCCACCCATATCCTCCCGGAAGTGCAGGCAACCTGTGACCGTGTGGTGATCATCAACAACGGCAAGCTGGTGGCTGATGGTACCCCGGACGAGCTTCAGCATCGTTTCCAGGGTAAGCCTGTCATCTATCTGGAGGTGCATGGTGAGGGCGCTGGCGACATTGCCAGGATTCAGTCAATACATGGCGTGGAAACTGTCGAACGTCTTGAAGATCCTGAACCGAATGTGGTCAACCTTCAGATTTCCGCTGAACCGGGCACTGATCCGAGAAGCGACCTGTACCGAATGTGCGTGCAGGAGGGCTGGACCATGCTGGGTATGACCCGGAAGGTGGAATCGCTTGAAAATATCTTCCGTTCGTTGACAAAAACCGATGCAGCGGCCGAAGTGGCAGGGGAGGCGGCATGAACTGGAACGTTGTGAGTGCTATCTGGCGACGTGAGATTCGCAGTTATTTTGCGAGCCCCTCGGCCTATATCGTGCTGTCGGTGTTCCTGTTGATCACTGGTTGGTTCTTCACCTTGAACCTGTTCAAGGAAAACCTTGCGCACATGCGGAGCATCTTTGACATTTTGCCATTCCTGCTGGTGATCTTCGCACCGGCGATCAGCATGCGACTGATCAGTGAGGAGCGTAAGAGCGGCACCCTCGAGTTGCTGGTGACCATGCCGGTGCGTGATTTCGATGTCATCTTGGGCAAGTTTCTGGCGGCGTACACATTGTTCGCCGTCGCACTGCTGTTCACACTTGTCTATCCCTTTACAATCATGACTTTGGGTGATGCTGAGGTCGGAGGAATTGTCGCTGGCTACATTGCGCTGTTTCTCCTGGGTGGCAGTTACCTGGCGGTGGGGATTCTCGGAAGTGCGTTAACTGAAAACCAGATCGTTGCATTTATTCTCAGCTTCGCGTTGTGCGCGGTGCTGGCAATTCTGGTCTTCGCGGCTATTATCGTACCTGCGCCGGTTGCGGACGTGGTCCAATACTTGAGTTCGACTTATCACTTCTCGAACATCTCGCGCGGTGTGGTTGATACCCGTGACGTCATCTATTTCCTCAGTCTCATATTCGTTTCGCTGCTTCTCGCCTCCCGTGCGATGAACCAGCGGAAGTTTTTGTAGGGGAGGACGAAATAAAGTGAAAGCAGCCAAGATTCAAACCGCGGTAGGCATTGCGCTCGTGGTGGTGATCATCGTCCTCATCAACATGATCGCCAACACCCGCTTCATGCGCCTTGACCTGACCGAAGATAAATTGTTCAGCTTGTCGGACGCCTCCAAGGAAGTCGTCGGCAATTTGGACGAGCCGTTGACCGTTAAGGTCTTCGCGAGTAAGAACCTTTCACCTAAGTTGAACGATTCGAAACGTTTCCTCAACGATTTGCTCGCTGGCTACCTTGCCTATGGTGGCGGCAATTTCCGCTATGAGTTCATCGATCCGGGTTCGGACGAAGAACTCGAGCAGGAAGCTGCGAACTACCGCATTCCTCCATTCCAGGAGAATGTGTGGAACAAGGATCAGCTCGAGTTGAAACGTGTGTATCTCGGCGCGGTTTTCCTTTACGAAGACCGTCAGGAAACCATCCCCACATTGCAGGGATCATCTGGGCTGGAATACAACATCACCTCGTTGATCAAGCGTTTGACCGGTCAGCAAACCTACACTGTAGGATTCCTACAGGGTCATGGTGAGCCAGATCCATTGCAGCAGGCTCGACCGGGTCTGGATGCTACCACCGGTTCCATGTCCCAGGTGTCGAGCATCCTGCAGAGCAACTACAATGTTGAGCCAGTAAATCTGGCGGATATGCCGGGCGTTCCGGATAAGATAGATGTACTGATGATCATAGGACCAACCGGGATGATTCCGGACGAAGACCAACTGAAGATCGACCAGTTTATCATGGGCGGCGGTGAAGTTGGTTGGATGGTCTCTCCGATCAATGCTGACCTTCAAAATGGCTCAGCTACCGCCATGCGTCTCGGGATTGCCGACTGGACCAGCAGCTATGGATTCCGTATCAATCCGAACCTGGTTGCAGACGCGAATTCGAGCATGATCAATGTTCAGGAGCGACGCGGATTCTTCACCATTCAGAACCAGATCAAGTATCCGTTTTTCCCCATGGTGAACACTTTCAATGATGACGCTGTGGTCATTGAAAATATTGACATGGTCAGCCTGTTCTTCGCCTCCAGTATCGACACTACCCTGGCCGCTGGAGCGGGTGTTAAGCTGACCCCGTTTATGTATTCCGGTGAACGTGCGATGATACAGGCAGGCAGCTTCAGCATCAACGCCACCCAGGAGTGGTCAGAAGATATGTTCGACCGTGAGAACGTTGTTCTGGGTGCGATGTTAGAAGGACCGTTCCGCTCAAAATTCTCCGGCGTGGATAGCACCGAACCTGAAGGTATCAGTGTTGCTGGGATGAGTGAGAATGCACCGGATGACACCCGGATGCTGGTCATCGGTGATGGACGCTTTATTCAGGATGGATACCTTTCCAACCCGGCGAATGTCTATCTTCTGCTTAACAGCGTAGACTGGTTGGTTGGAGATACTGACTTGATTGCGTTGCGTGGACGTGAATTCTCCATGCGCACTCTCAAGGAAATCAGCAGCACTCAGAAGCAAGTCTGGAAATACGTTAACTGGTTCGGGCCACCGTTGCTGGCGATCTTCTTCGGAATTATCTACTGGCAAATCCGGCGCAATCGTCGTTACTCGGAGGAATTGGGCTGATGAAGATGAAACAACTGCTCATTCTGGTCGGAGCTGTTCTGATCCTGTGGCTGGTGTTCGTGCTTATGGACCAGTCGAGTGTTCCGACGGCTGAGGAAAGCTACCTGGTTGACGTCGACACAACCGAGGTGACGGAACTAGAGATCATGCATGGTGGCGAAACCATCACTCTGACCCGTCACGATGACGGTTTCTGGTTTATCACCAATCCCATTGAGTTTCGCGCAAACCGTCGCTATGTGACTCAATTGCTCGAGAAGCTGGGCGACATGCGTATCGAGTCCGAGATCACCGACAAGCAAAGTCGCTGGGGCGAGTTCGAGCTTGACACAGCGGGCGTTTCGTTGACTGTGCGTCAGGGTGATCGCGAGGACAGGGTTGTAATAGGCAAGGCTGCGGAATCCTACAAGCAGAGCTACGCTCGTTACGAGGATGATACAGAGGTCTACCTGGTCAAAGGTACCTACAAGATGGTATTGAGCCGGACCATGGACAACTGGCGTGACAAGCAGATATTCCTGCATCAGCAACATGACATAGTCGGCATTGAAACCGATGCCTGGACGCTGGCTCTTAACGGTGACGACTGGTCATTGAGAGTAGCTGGGGAAGAGGTTCCGGCTGACAAACCTGCCGCGACTCGTATTCAGTCACAGCTTGCCCGTATGCGGACCAGCAGCTTCCCGGAAGCGGAAGAATACCAGAATGTCGACTTCGAGGCCGATCCAGACAACACGGTTCAGGTTGTGCTTCAATGGGGCGACATCGTCCCGATCAGGTTCTTCAAGGACACTGAGAACGAGCGGCGTTACTTCGTCAAATATGGCAGCGATGACACCGTATACGTTCTCTTCGAGGGTATTTATAACCAGATCTTCGTAGCTGCGGATGATCTAATCGCCAAACCACCTCCTGATCCGAGAACTGGGCAGTAGAAGTACTAACGGTGTACTGAGAAATAATCCCCCGATCATTGCTGGTCGGGGGATTCTCATTCCACGGGGAGGAATGGGGGGCATCTCATTCGCCTGATGGTTCACTAGTTGAAACACCTTCATCCGAGATGAGATTCTTTAATTAGGGACAGACCCCTATTAATTGTGATAGAAGGTGCGATTAATAGGGGTCTGTCCCTAATTAACACACTGTCCGGACGGTAGAATACCCCTACTACTCCTCGTCCTCAGTGTCTTGGGAGTCTTCATCCGGGATGAGATTTAGTGATGCTGAGTTGACGCAATACCTCTTTCCAGTTGGTTCCGGACCGTCATCGAAGACATGGCCCAGATGCGCGCCACAGCCCGAACAGTGTACCTCAGTTCGAACCATATATAGCGACTTGTCTTCAGAATAACCCACTTCGCCGCCGTCCGCAGGCTGGGTGAAACTCGGCCATCCGCTGCCGCTATCGTACTTGTCATCGGAACGGAAAAGCTTCGCGTCACAAGCAACGCAATGATAACTGCCTGGCGTTTTGGTGTTCCAGTATTCTCCTGTAAAGGCGGCTTCTGTACCCTCTTCGAAGCAGACGTAATACTGTTCAGGAGTCAACTCGTCTTTCAACTTTTCGAGCTTGGCATTATCTGACATGGCAGAGATCTCGGTTGGTTCTTGAGCGAAAAGTGTATCGATCATGTGGGTATCAAGGAATGGCGATAGCGCTATCACGAAGATGAGCAGAGTCAGCGCACGGCGCCATAATTGTCCTGCAAGTCGCTCAGACTCGTCAGAGATCATGAGGGTTCTTCTCACTATAGCTTTCTCCAATAATCACATGCAAACAATTACCACTCGTACTTTAGGCATGCCTAACTCTAACACTACGGGTATCCCTATCAAGTTTCAATGAATCCGGCTCTCAATTTGTTTGAGCGGTAGTGGGGTCATTCCCACGACATTCATTTCGAGGATTGTCCGACGTCAGAACGAATGAACATGCCCCTGTTACCGCCACAGGCGATAACAGGGTTGATCCGCAAGTCATGAGGTACATGTCTGTCTTCTCAGGACTCGGATCTCAAAACTCAGGGCTGCCGTTGGATAATCCGCGCTTGACGAGCAAGCACGGGCCTGTCTTTTACTCAGGACTCAGGACTCAGGACTCGAGACTCAGGGCTGCCGTTGGATAATCCCTGCGAACCGCCAAAAAGACGCGGGTCACAGGGGCATGTATCATAGCTGACTTATCTGGATAACCGGATACACTCCAAACATGGGCCTGTTTTCACGGACTGAAGTCCGTGGCAAGTGTAGATGTTGTGAATCTGTTCACGCAGAGGCTTGTAAGTCGGTTGGTTCACGTCTATATTCAGGGTTCGATTCATATGAACTGTAATCTTCACTTGAACAACCCAGGCGAGAAATGAATCAGCCGCGAACAGCCGTATATCCCGGGACTTTCGACCCGGTAACCAACGGTCATCTCGATATTCTGGAGCGAGGGTGTGACCTGTTCGATCGGATAGTCATCTGTATATCGAGCAACCCAGCGAAAGCGCCGATGTTCTCAGCCGATGAACGTTTGACTATGATCGAGACGGCTATTGCTTCCAATGGGCTACAGGCCACCGTTGAGGTGAAGATCTTTGACGGACTCATCGTGGACTATGCTGAGAAGCTCGGTGCCATCGCCTTGTTGCGTGGTCTGCGTGCGGTTTCTGATTTCGAGTTTGAATTCCAGATGGCGCTGATGAACCGTCATCTGAACAACAGATTGCACACGGTGTACCTGATGCCAAAGGATGAGTACACCTACCTCAGCAGTTCGATAATCAAGAATGTCGCAACATATGGCGGAGACATCCATCGTTTTGTTCCGGCCAATGTTGAGAAGAGATTGAAAGAGAAATTCAGCAAAACCGAAGGGGAGTAAACTTAAGATGGACCCGATTCAACGCATCGTCGAAAGAGCCAAGCAGAAGCCACGGACTATAGTATTGCCCGAAGGCAGCGATCCACGTACCTGGACAGCTGCCCGCCAGTTGGCCGACGAAGCCATAGCTGTTCCCATAGTACTAGGATCTGACGTTGAGTGCGAAGCTGCGATGAAGGAAGCTGGTGTCAGCGATGTATCCGGCATCACCATGATACATCCAGAGTCGTCACCGAAGCATGAAGAATACGCCGCTGAATTTGCCAGAATCCGTGCGCACAAAGGCCTCACCATTGAGCAGGCTCGTGAGACGATGAATGATGTGCTCTATTATGGCGCGATGATGGTTCGGAAGGGTGATGCGGATGGTGGTGTGACCGGCGCGGCGCATACCACTGGTGATGTGATGCGTTCAGCGATACAATGTATCGGCATGGCTCCTGGCATCTCCATCGTTTCCTCCATCTTCCTCATGGTGATTCCGGATGGTCGTGTGTTCAGCTTTGGCGATTGCGCGATTGTGCCTGATCCGGATGCTGATCAGCTGGCCTCTATCGCCATCGCTTCTGCCAGCACCCACAGAGCGTTGACCGATACAACGCCAGTAGTGGGCATGCTCTCCTTCTCGACCAAGGGCAGCGCCAGCCATCCGGCGGTGGACAAGGTAGTTGAGGCTACGAAAATCGTTCAGGAGCAGGCACCTGATCTGGCCGTGGATGGCGAGTTGCAGCTGGACGCTGCCATTATCGAATCTGTTGGATCGAAGAAGGCTCCGGGCAGTAAGGTTGCTGGACATGCAAACGTCCTGATCTTCCCGGATCTTAACTCGGGGAATATCGGATACAAACTGACCCAGCGTCTCGCGAACGCTCAAGCTATGGGCCCACTTGTCCAGGGACTTAAGAAACCGTTCTATGATCTCAGCCGTGGTTGTAGTGCAGATGATATTGTTAAGGTCAGCGCAATCTGCAGCGTTGTCGCATCAAGTCAGGAGTGATTATGAGTCGTGATCTTGCCAACAGGACAACAAAACTGTCCGAGTCGAAAACGCTGGTTATAACTGCCACTGCCAACCGGATGCGGGCTGAAGGCATCGATGTGACCAATTTGTCCGTGGGTGAGCCAGACTTCAACACTCCGGACCCTATCAAGGTTGCTGGTCATGCCGCCATAGACAGCAATTTCACCCGTTACACGGCTGCACCTGGTATAATAGAACTGCGCAAGGCTATCGCCAACAAGTTGCTGAAAGACAACCAGCTAAAGTACGATCCGACTCAGATTGTTGTAACTTCCGGTGCAAAGCACGCGCTCACCGGCAGTTTGCTGGCTACGGTGAACCCGGGTGATGAAGTTCTCTATCCCGTTCCCGGCTGGCTGAGCTATCCGGAGATGATTCGAATCGCGGAAGGCGAGCCGGTTCCGTACCATTGCAAGGGTGAGAATAATTTCCGTCCTGATCTGGATGAACTCCGCTCATTGATTACGCCGCAGACCAAGGCGATCATTGTTAATAATCCGAGCAACCCAACCGGTGCGGCATACACACCTGATGAGATCCGCGAGATTGGCGCTGTACTGGCTGAACATGACCTGTGGGTCATCAGTGACGAGATCTACGAAAAGTTGCGGTATGATGGTGAAGAGCACCTCAGTTTCGCGCAGGTTGATGGACTGTTTGATCAGACCATCGTGATTAATGGCGTCTCCAAAGCGTTCGCGATGACCGGCTGGCGTATCGGCTATCTGGCTGCTGTGCCCGCACTTGTGAAAGCGGTCACTAAACTGCAATCGCAGATGACCTCTTCCTGTTGCTCAATCAGTCAGAAAGCGGCGATTGTTGCGATTCAGAATGGTGAAGACGAGACCATGAAAACCATGATCGCAGCGTTCGCAAAACGGTGCGAAATGGTCGTCGAAGCGTTGAATCAGATGGACGGTGTCACTTGTCCGAAACCGGAGGGTGCGTTTTATGCCTTCCCGGACATCTCGGCTTTCCTGGGTAAGTCGGTGAACGGCAAACGGATCGACAATTCCATCGACCTCTGCCAGTGGTTGCTGGAAGAGAAGCACATCGCATTGGTTCCCGGTGCGGCGTTTGGTGCGGAAGGTTTCATCCGGATCAGCTTTGCAGCTTCCGACGAAGATCTGAAAACCGGACTGCAGCGTCTCAAGGAAGGTCTGGCTGAATTGAAGTGATGGTGCTGTTCTCTCTGTATAGTCGCTTAACCGGGATCGTCATCAGCACTTGGCGATCCCCTTTTCTAGCACAATGCGAGTTGAGGACTGAGTGAATGTGCCCGAATCTTGGGCCAGATTAGCTGCGGTCCTTCCTTTGGTAAGATGCTGGGGAGTGACTCTAGCGAGAGGCAATCCTAACTTCATTTCATGACAAATTGCTCTATGTCATTAGCATATGTCAGTTCTATATATTTATCTTACTATGAGGCTGAACATAAGCCTTTTCGTAAGTCTGTCCGAGGGGAACTTAAGAAATGAGTAAGGTCAACGCGTCAAGCGTGGCAGAATACATTCTGTGGAAGCTTGGGGAGTATGGCGATGTTGTCACCAACCTCAAACTTCAGAAGCTTTTATATTATACTCAAGCCTGGTATTTGGCTCTGAACGATGGGAAACCGTTATTCACCGCACAGTTCCAAGCGTGGGTGCATGGACCAGTACATCCATCAACCTACCATCACTACAAGAAACATGGCAGGAACCCACTCCCTGTTCCAGAATATGAACCGATACTGCCCACAAGAGCTAAGGATCAGATTGATGTGATCCTTGATGTTTTCGCAAAATATACCGGCTGGGAATTGGAGTACATGACTCACCATGAGGATCCATGGCGTGATGCCCGGGAAGGATTGGGTGCGCTGGATCGATCTACCCAAGTTATCCCCGATGAAGCGATGTGGAAGTATTATTCCAACCTGAATTAGATATGGCCCAGAACAAAAATAATAGTCGCCCGAAACCTTCCACACGAAAACCAAAAGGCTCCGGCAAAGTCCGTCCAGGCCCAACGCCTGTGGCGAACGAGCGGATATCTGTTTCTTTTGAATATTTGAGGACTAACAAGAAGTTAGCTGACTATAAGACTATTAATGTGAACAACGCGATTTTTAACAATCTTCATGAAGCGTGTAAGCTCACGCATAAGGAATTTACCAATAATAGCTCAGCTATGTGCGGTTATCTGAGAATTCATCGAATCAAGTGGGATAAAAGCATTCTGAAAATGGATGCATTTGCTAAAATGGAACCACAAATTAGCGGATACAAATCATATCAGATGGATTTCGGCGGGAACTGGCGAGCTCGTGGTATACTTGCCAACACTATATTTTTCATCATCTGGCTTGATCCTCTACACGGACTGTGTCCTAGAAAAAAGTAGAAACACATGGTTTCGACTTCTTTTTGTATAGAATTGCTTTTGAAGGATCCACGCTTCACGGCGTCCGACGAAGATCTGAAAACCGGACTGCAGCGTCTCAAGGAAGGTCTGGCTGAATTGAAGTGATGGTGCTGTTCAATTCTACTCTTGATATACAAACCCCCTTCAAGACTTCATCTGAAGGGGGTTATCTGTGCCTGACACTAATCACAATAGCCTATGACATCTCTTCGATAGTCTCTTTGTAGATAACACCTCTTTCTCTGAGACCGTTGAGGATAAACTCCACACACTCAGGTTGTGCGCCAACGTATTCTGGCACGGACAGCCCCTTCCGTGTATAGATTCCCTTAGCCAGCATCCTGACGGCCATAGTAGCGGTGTATCCTGTAGTGCGGGCCATGGACAGGGTTTGTGTGGCGGCATCGTAACGGTCGATCAGATCATATCTATATCGCAGCTTCTTTCCGGATTTGCTGCCTTCCACAGTGACCTGCATGACGGTTATGTCGGCTTCCCCTTCGGCGTATTCCCATTTCGGGAAGAGGAGTTTTGAGGTTAGATCAATGGGACGAATCCTGCTTCCATTGATCTCGATTTCGTCCTCTGAGAAGAATCCCGTCTCCCTCAGCAGGCGCATTTTCTCGATGTGACCGGGATAGCGCATGGTCTTCTCTTTCATGTTGGGCGCGTTCATCGTTTTCGCCAGGCTGCGGAGGCCGTCAGTGTTGAAGACTTCCAGAGTTCCGACCTCCGGGAAGTCGATGAGTTCCGGTTCGGACAGAGCCATCCGAACAACCAACTCTCCGTTCTCAACATATCGTGCCGGGCGAACATATTCTTCGATAACGTCAATCGGTGAGAAGGGTGCCTTGTATTCGTATGGCCATTCACGCACGACAGGCAGGCCGCCAACGTAGATCAGGACCTTTTCCGTCGAATCCAGCAGAGAGTCCACGTGTCCGACAAGAATATTGCTCATCCCCGGTGCCACGCCGCAATCAACAACTGCTGTCACACCCTTCTCTTTGGCTAGCTCGTTCAGCTGAAACGGATCTTCCGAGAAGAAGGCGATGTCGATCACGTCCTTTCCCGCTTCAATGACGCTCTTCAGAGTCTGGAATCCCATGAATCCGGGAACAGCGTTGACAACGATGTCATAATCGCCCACCAGTGCCTTAACATCCTCCGGCCTGGATAGATCAGTCTGGATGGTTTCGATGGGATGTGGCTTGTTGAGTTTACTCAGTGCATCACTATTCAGGTCTGCAATGCTGACAGCGAATTCGGAATTTTGAGCCAGATCAATGGCCATGGGGCCGCCTACCAGGCCTGCGCCTAATACTAAAATCTTCATGGTAAATCACCGTTTGTTGTGTGTTTCATAATTACGTGCCACCAATTAAATACACCTATGATACAGACGCAACCCCCCCAACCATCGACCCGCAGGTCTGGAATTATCCGATCTGCGGGTTTTCTCTGTCCTCAAATTGCCATGCTTTTGCCATGTAATTTGACCATTTCGTTAGAAATGATTTCAGGGATTCCATGTCTGCCTTTGCTAACTCCAGACAAAGATACTATATTGAATACTCAATCAGTATGAACTCGATGACATATCAGCAGAGGGAGGAATCATGAAGAACTTCTATCAAGTGTTGATGTCCTGCGCCATGATGGTTATGGCAATCTCGCCTGTTTTCGCTACCACCCGCAACGTGCCCGCGGATTATGTCACCATCCAGGAAGGTTTAGATGCTTCAGCATCCGGCGATACAGTGCTGGTGCAGCCTGGAATCTATTACGAGAACATAGTCTGGCCGGTAGTCAACGGTATCAAACTGATCTCCGCCGGTGACACGAGTGATACGTTCATTGATGGGAATCAAGTGGATCGGGTTATCACGATGTCAAGTGATGAGTTGATTGACACTACAACTCTGATTCAAGGCTTCACCATCCAGAACGGAAATACTGATGGCAATGGCGGGGGTATATATTGCTATGAATCCAGTCCCACGATCAGCAACTGTAGCATCATCGGAAATTCGACTGATGGTGATTATGGCTACGGTGGTGGGATCTATTGTTTCCAATCCAGTCCCACTATCAACAACTGTAGCATCAACGGGAATTCGACTGATGGTGATGATGGCTACGGCGGCGGGATCCATTGCAGCCATTCCAACCCCACCATCAGCCATTGCACCATAATTGGGAATTCGGCTAGTGGATACGGCGGCGGGATCTATTGCGGCTTTTCCAGCCCTACCATTTACGAGTGCACCATGAGCGGGAATTCGGCTGGTACCGGCGGCGGGATTTATTGCTCCCAGTCCAGTCCAACAATCAGCAACAATACAATCGAAGGGAATTCGGCTTACCACGGCGGCGGGATATCTTGTTCCCAGTCCAGCCCCACAATCAGCAACTGCACTATCATCGGGCATTCGGTGAATGGCGAACTAAGTAGAGGCGGTGGGATCCAATGCGTCAACAATTCCTCCCCCACAATCACAGCCTGTACGATCAGTGAGAATTTGGCGCATGAAGGCGGTGGGATCTTATGCGATTCTGATTCCAACCCAGAGATCAGCGATTGCACTATTAGCGGGAATTCGGCCTTGAACAAAGGCGGCGGGATCAGGTGCCTAGCATCCAGCCCAATTATCAGCAACTGCAACATCATCGATAATTCGGCGGGTGGTCAATACTCCAGCTACGGCGGCGGCGGGATTTACTGCTATGCTTCCTCCCCAACTATCAGCAACTGCACAATCAGCGGAAATTCGGCTGATGGTGAATCTTCCGGCGGTGGGATATATTGCTCCCATTCAAGTCCAACCATCAGCAATTGCACAATAAGCGAGAATTCGGCTGATGACGGCGGTGTGGTATATTGCGGTTTGGGTTCCAGTCCAATGATCACCAACAGTGTTGTTACGAACAACATGGGAGAAGGTATTTATGTTGATGACCGCGGCCTCCCGAGCAACCCGGAAATAACCTACAGTGATTTCTACAACAACAGTGATGGAGATTTTGGTGGTCCTGATGTTGATCCAGACCTTGGTGTAATCGTTGGCACCAACGCCAACGACGACTCGTGCGATGTCTATTACAACATCTCGCTCGATCCGATGTTTGTCGATCCATTTGTCGGCGACTATCATCTCCAGCCAGGTTCGCCCTGCATAGACGCTGGCGATCCGGATAGTCCGCTAGACCCGGACGGCACCGTCGCCGACATGGGCGCGTTCTATTTCGATCAACTGTCCGTCAACGACAGCGTAGAGAGCGAATTACCGGACAGGTTCATTCTGTCGGCTGCTTATCCCAATCCGTTCAACTCGATGACGATGGTGAGCGTATCCCTGCCACGACCCGCTGAGCTGAAGGTTTCCGTGTACAACGTTACCGGTCAGCAGGTGGCGGAGCTGGCGCAGGGATCGTTTGACGCGGGAAGTCACCGGTACACGTTTGATGCGTCAGGTATGGCGAGTGGAATGTATTTTATCCGGGCGACGGCGCGGGAAACCCGACTTGAGGTATCAAGTCGGGCCATAAACCAGGTTCAGAAGGTGATGCTGGTTCGATAAGGAATATTTTCCGGCAGGTGTGATGTGAGCTACACCAATAGAGTGAATTCCTACTTATCTTTGATAGTATGGTGAACCCGCTGGATTCTATCGGATTGAGATAATGACCATGGCGACTTGGAATAACAGATTGACAATGATCTCACGACCGACGTGGTTATGGCTGATCCCGCTGACACTCACCTTCGCACAGCCTGTACACGCCCAGCTCGCCCCGGAGTGGTACCACATTCACGCCAGACCATACAAGGATTTCGGAAAGAGTGTTATTCTGACCTCGGACGGTGGTTTTGCTGTCACGGGCTTCGCAGCGTCGGATTCAGGTAGCGGCGGTGAGCTGTTACTCTTGAGGACAGATTCACAAGGCAATCTTGAATGGAGTAGAACGTACGGAAGTAGTGATTTTGACAAGGGCAAGGAGATATTACAAACTGCTGACGGTGGTTATATAATCGCTGGATACTCAATTTTTCATGAGAGCAACCCTCTGGCCCGGCAGGCCTTAGTGATGAAGACGGATGCGGACGGTGAGGAGATCTGGACACAGTATTTTGGGAGCAGCGGAGTGGATTCAGCGTTTGATATTGTCCCGGTTCAGGGTGGCGGTTTCTTCGTTGCTGGTGATTATGAGCTGGAAGGCAATGATCGTAATACCTACCTGATTCTGCTCGATGAAGATGGAAGTGTCATCTGGGAACAGGTTGTTGGCGATGAGCTGGCTGATGAACGGACTTTTACAGGCTGCCAGCTGAGCAATGGCAGTTTTGTCTATGGTGGTAACGTCCGTCACCCCCTGGTTGCCGACAACCCATCAGATTTTCATATCGGTAGCGTGGATATACAAGGCAACCTTCTCTGGGAGCGTGAGTTTGGTGGGGAAGGGGTGGATATAGTGCGTCGGATGCGTGCTCTACCGACAGGTGGTTTCGTGCTGATCGGTGAGACGGAACTGCTGCCGTCCACACCAGAATCTCACGACGATATGTATGTGGCGATGTTCACCGAAGATGGCGATTCTGTCTGGACCTCACTTATTGGAACTGCCGGTGATGAAGAATGTTACGGTCTTGAAATAACCTCGGATGGCGGCCTGATAACTGCCGGATCAACCTTAGGTCCCAACACCAATTCGTGGGATCTGTATGTTGCAAAAGTCGATACTCTTGGCAACACCGAGTATACATGGAGTTATCTGAGTCCCGGTATTGAGTTTGGCAAGGGGATTGTGGAACAGGCTCCTGGTGAATATGTGTTGACGGGCAAAACAACCTACCAGACCGATGTCGCCGGCTCATTGCTTCTGATCAAGCTGGTGGAAACCGTAAACAGTTACGATCAACCCAATCTCAGAACACATCGTCAAGAACAGGTGACCTCAGGTTACACACTTCATCCTGTTTTTCCCAACCCGACCAATGCAGACGCAGTTGTTTCATTGACATTGCCGAAATCGGGTTACATCAACACTGCGGTTTATGATTTGATGGGGCGGCAAGTTGCCGTATTGCAGGACGGTGTCCTGACTACGGGTATCCATCATATTGCGTTGGCGGGTAACAACCTGGCCAGCGGAGTCTATTTTGTCCGCGCAGTGGTACCGGGTGAGATGGACGAAGTTCAGCGAATAACCATCATTCGTTGAACAGTTCGGTGTAACCCTCTGCATAATCCGCGTTTGCAAGCAAACATGGGCCTGTATCTCAGGTATCAGACTGTACTTCCCGACTTGACCAGCAAGTCGGGGCAAACGCTGGATGATTCCAGTGAATCTTTAAAGCTGGCTATGGTCATTCAAATGAATAGCCCGGAGATAATCCCCCTGGGCTTCATAATCATAGAATCAATATCAAGACAAATCAATCGCTGTCTATTTCATCAGGACCGCCGCAATTTCCGTGCGGCGATAATCAGCACTAATCCGAATCCCACTCCAGTTGCAATGTACCCGAGATTTCCGATGAACTGTTCCATGTCGCGTCCTCCAGCATCCGGGTCACTCCTGGCGCAGCTGAACTACGGCGCGAGTTTGACCCAGTTTCAACAGGATTATTTCCCCTTGATTGCAATACTCGGAGATCCTTCCACAAGTGATTACTGTTGCCGGGAATGCATTGTCTTGACCCGCAATCCAGCAACCAAGAGGGTACGCTTTATGCTTGCGAACCGTTCGATCATCAACGCAATAAGCATAAATAACAATTACTTAGCCCAAATCAAGCGTTGAACTGTATTAACGTAGTCAACAGGATCGGAACGTCAAATCATCTCGAGTGACGGGTTTACTTTTTTTCGATGAGATTCAGCTTGAAGGGATTGATGATGCTAATGGCGGAGGGGAGGGCACTGCCGAGAGATCGAGAGCGAGAGAGATCTCCGGCGTTAACAGGAGCGTCTCTCAAGTCTCTCGGGTCGATAAAATAGCCATAAGACTCCCAATCTACTCTGGTTGACGAATGTGGCTGACTACAAACCTCAGTCCATATTATGCGGGGGCCTGAAACTCGGAATTATTTCTCGACCGCCGCGAAAGCGGAAAACTGAAAAAACGATACCACCAGCGAATCCCATTCCCAGGATTACCATCAATACGTTGAATGCCGTTTCCATACCAGACTCCTCTAGTTACGCCTGCTTCAGGTGTAGTATCGGAATAAAGAATTTGTTCCGGGTTGTTTGCCGTCACATCTGATCTTCACTGTCTGGCGTCAAAGTAGTTGATGGAGTCACAGTATTGTTTGAAAATCCTCAAAATATCGATATTCTGAGCCCAGAAAGCAGAAATAAGAACTATAATTATAATACAAATAGATAGTATCATAATCTCGCACTCAGGGGAATAATCTTGTTTTTAAGGTTTTGAATTTCCTCGGGAAGAAGGAGAGAGACTCCGAGAGACTCTCAGGCGGGTTCCAATTCAAATCGGGCCAGATCCACATCAGCAGACAGCACCCGGACCTCCATCCGCATACCGGGACGATACAGGGCATTACCGGTTATTTCAACAAACGCCATCATATCGCGATCGAAATAAACGTTCCCAAGATCTTCTGCCAGTATCATACCTTGGGCACCGGTCCCATCCACCTCTACAAACAGACCCCGGGGGATGGCCCCGACAATCAATCCTGAGAACTCAACGCCTACATGACGGGCGAAGTACTCTGCCTGGCGAATCTTTAATGATTTACGTTCGACATCCTGAGCAGCGCGTTCACGTTCGCTGGCGACTTCACAGACTCGTTGAAGATGTTCGCGTATATTAGGGCCATATTCAGTGTTACGCTCCAGTGTAGCGTTGAGAATTCGATGTACCATAAGGTCGGGATAACGTCGGATCGGGCTGGTAAAATGAGTATAGTTGATGAATCCCAGACCATAATGACCGATGTTGTCAGTTTGGTAGGCAGCCTTGGCCATGGCACGAAGGACGAGATACCGTAGGATTTCTACCAGCGGATGCTCGCTCAGGGACTCAATCCAGTCATTCAGCTGCTTTGATCGGAGATTCTCGAGGTTTCCCCTGCTGAATGGCCAGTCCACATTGAGGGAGTCCAGCTGTGCGACCAGGGCTTCCAGACGTTCGACATCTGGCCGGTCATGGACTCGATACACAAAGACTCGTGGATTACTATCGCGTGATCGGTTTACGAATTCCGTGACAGACCGATTCGCTGCCAGCATGCACTCTTCCACCAGCTGGTTCGATTCCAGAACTTCCTTTTTTAGAATCGTAAGATCGCCGTTTTCGTCCGACGCGACCTCATATTCCGGCAATTCCAGGTTCAGTCCGCCATCATGGAAACGTTTCCGTCGCATTACAGCGGTAAGTGTTTTCAGGTGATAGACGTGAGTAGCGATGCTGTTCTTGCGTAGCGCGGGCAATTTTTCGCCCCACTTTTTCACTCCGTCGTTGATCAATTGCTGGGCTTGGGCGTAGGTAAGACGGCGTGCGGAACGAATTAAACTCCGGCAGGGCTGACTGTTTTTTACCTCGCCGTCGGGAGTGATTGTCATGATGACAGACATGGTGCGGCGATCTTCCCCTTCGACCAGACTGCATTTGTCTGATGACAGGCTGTGCGGAAGCATGGGGGAGGTGCCGTGGGAGCTGTATACACTGGTCCCACGTTCACGCGCTTCCAGGTCCAGTTTTCCGCCTTCCGCAACATACCAGCTAACGTCCGCAATATGGACGCCCAGCTCATAGCTGCCATCAGCCATACGCTTCAGGCTGATCGCATCATCAAAATCCTTTGCAGAGGCGGGGTCAATTGTGAACACCATCAGCTCACGGAAATCTGTTCTTGTGGCGAGCTCACTATCACTGATTTCCAGGCTGCTCTCATCGGCTTCCGCAAGTGCACGTGCAGAGAATTTTTCAGGGAACTTCGCTTCGGCCAGCAGAGCGGCGAAGCGAGAGGCTGTATCGTCAATGTGACCGAATATTCTCACAACCCGGCCCTGCGATGTGCGAATGTGTGGGTCAACTATTACCTGCACACGGTCATCATGTTTCGCACCGCGACGGCCAGCTTCGAGGATCTGAATTGGACCGGGAACGCGAGGGTTATCGGGGTAGACCAAACCACCGCGACCGGGCAGGGCGATGAAACGTCCAACAACCGGGGTATCATCCCGTTCAACAATTTTTATTACGCGTCCAGAGGGATTGCGGAAGCGTCCCTGTCCGCTGATGGCAACCTCGACCCGGTCGCCGTGTCGCGCGCCCATTGTCTTCGATGGTGACACAAAAATGTCGTTATGGCTATTTGGTACACGTACAAATCCGGCACCGCTCTCTGTTAATTCCAACCGTCCGATTGCGCGAGGGGTTTCGTCAACAATCTGTTGAAACCGCTTGCCCTTTACCCGTTTGATCAATCCTTGGGAGTGGAGAGCGTTAATAATGCGCCGAATCTCCTTCTCCTCCGCCGATGATCTGGCATATTCCATTATAATGTCGCGGGTGCGGAAGCTGATGTCGGGTTTATCCTCAAATAATTTTTGAACCGACCGTTGCAAAGCAGTCTGCTTTGGAGACGGACTCTTACGTGAGGATGAGGATTTTGAGCGACTGTTCCTACCTGGTCGTTTGGAGTGTCGACGGCTCATATGATTGGTTTCTCGTTGCGATGGAATCAGTGATGATTGTTTCGAGATTATCCGAAATCAGGCTATCCAATTAACTCAGCCATGGGATATGCCCCTGTGACCCGCGTCTTTTTGCGGTTCGCAGGGATTATTCACCTGCAGTCCTGAGTCCTGTGTGTCTTGAGTCCTGAGAAAACACACATTCATTTGAAACTCTCGGATCCACCCTGTTATGACCTTCGGCCGTAACAGGGGCATGTTCATCTTACTGCCAATCCACTACATGAATATCGTGGGCATGACTTGGATTTCTATTCAGGTGGATCAATCCTGATCGGACGGTCTTCATCTTCCAGCAGAGTTTGCAGATGGTGCGCCTTCTGGCGCGCATCCGACATAAGTTGCTTGAGGCGATGCATGCCCGGCAGCAAATATTTCACTGGATTCAGCACCAAACGTGCGAGAATGTATTCTACGAAGAAAATGAGCAGATAGTTCAATTCGAATGCAGAACCAAATATTGAAAATCCCAGCCCGCTGAATTGCATTTGCAAGAAAGCCAGGGCGAAGAAAACCGGCCACAAAGATCCCACGGCCAGCCCCAGTTGCGTCCATAAGGTTTTTCCAAAAGCCTCATTAGCCTGCTTGTTATACATGGCAAATGCTTCGCGGTCGCCACGTTTGTGCGCATCCACCGACTTGGCGTGGTTCTCGAGGAGCATCTCATTGATATTCTCGAAGTACTCGCGGTTGGCCAGAAACAATCCGACTACTGCCAGCTCACCCAGAACAGCAATAATCAGGGCGAGCAGAAATGTGCCTACATAGAACCCGGCATCCGGATTCGCGACAATGTGGTACAACGGATTGAACAGAGAGATTAGCCAGTCCATGGGTCAAAGATAACGGTTGATTCAGGCAAAGACGGATTGATGGCTCGCAGCGGTGGACTCTTCGGGGAATGCTGGATTGTCACCTGAACGAGGAAGTCATCCTGACGAAGCGAAGGATCTATCCGACGAGTATCGTGTGAGTGGATGCGTAGAAGTCTGTATGATCGGGCGAGACAATTCTTCTCAAACCAGAGCACGCTCAACCATATTCCACGTACCATCGTCAGTGTACATGTGTAGTAGATTCTTCGCTTGAAGCTAAGCTTCGGCTCAGAATGACACACATATCCGTCATCCTGAGCGCCTCGGAAGTCATCCTGACGAGCGTCGGTCATTTTCGACGCGCGAGAAGGATCTCGGTGTTGACCTTTATATCATCCCAGACATAAATGTCTGGGGCATGACGCTCGCCTGTTTGTATATTGCCAATGTATATCCACGGAGGTCACATGTCACACCCAGTCAAATCCTACCTGAAATCGTTCTACATATGTGTTCTCTTGTCAATCACCGCGACAGCATTCACCCAACCCCCTGACACACTGTGGATCCATGACTACGGAACCGAATCCTTGGAACGCGTGGAGTGTATCCGCCCTGTGCCAGGTGGGGACTATATAATCTGTGGTGATACCAGAGTAGAAGGATACCCTGCGGCCAGGACAATAAGAATTGACGATGATGGGAATGTGATTTGGTCATTGGTTGAACAACCTCACGAAGCAGATAATGCTGAGTACATCGAACCGACATCTGATGGTGGTTTTATTCAAGGGGGGGGGGGTGAGATTCAATCCACCAGCATATGAGGAAGGATATGTCCGCAAGTTGAATGCAGATGGTGAACAGGAATGGGCACGTCTGATCGGAACTAACTACATCGATGACTGGGTTGCTTGCGTCAGGGAAGTGCCTGCTGGCGGATACATCTCGGTGGGCGTCGACAACGCTCAGTGGTTTCTCTGGCGACTCGGTCCACAGGGGCAGTACATGTGGGAGCGACATCTCCCCAGTGAATTTTCCGCTCGCGCAAACTTCGTAGAACCTTCTGCGGATGGCGGATTCATCGTCGCTGGTTCCTATCCGGATGGATTCAACGTAATAAAAACCGACTCGCAGGGGTTAATAGTCTGGGAAAATGAATACTTTGATAGTGGTTGGGCCTATTGTGTACGTGAGTTGCCAAATGGCAACATCATAGTCAGTGGGGATAGGTGGTATAACCTCCTATCGGCTGCATGGGAAGTTGTAATGTTAGATTCTGAAGGAAATCTAATCTGGAATCATGAAATTGATGAAGAAGGCATTAACACAGCTTATAGAGCTTCTGAATGCTGGATAATGGCTGATGGAAACATCGTTGTTTGTGGAATGGGTCAGGATGAAGACTATTACTTCCATCGTTGGATTGTCAAGTACGATCTTGAGGGCAATGTTCTCTGGCATAAGATTATCCCTGATGGAATCCTGTACACCGTTTGCCAGGGCCGAGATGGAGGGATTGTAGTTGGTGGGTTGGACTATTCTAACGGGTGGCCGAACGCAAATATTTTCCGCATTATCAAGCTCGAACCGGAAGTCGAAGTCGATCTGCAGCCGGACCTCACCATCATCCCCGAAACCGGCGGATGGCTGACCTACGATGCTGAAATCAGCAATATTCTTGTGAATACGACGACTATGGACACCTGGACATTCATAGTAGATCAGAATGGAAATGGTACCGTTGTGAATCCCTCCCAGATCACGCTTGAGCCCGGAATCCCATACAACGTGGAAGACATTTCGATCGAGATCCCGGCGGATATTCCGAATGGCGAGTACGTCTGCGAATATCATATCGGCAACCTGACGACCGATCAGAACATGGGTTTGGGCGCGTTCACCTTCTGGAAGGGTGAGGTCGGTGTGGATGATCCGTCCGGACCAGGCGACATGATACCTGGGGCAGGCCCCGGGCCACCCGACGGGCTACATGGCGACAGGCCGGATGTATTCGCCGTTTCCGCCCATCCCAATCCCTTCAACGCCCTGACCACAATTACCCTGAACCTTCCGCAGCCGGGCGAGGTACGTGTGAGCGTCTTCAACACGCTCGGGCAGGAGGTGGCACTTCTGCACGATCTCGCCAACGGCCCGCTATCACCCGGCATCCACCAGTTCCAACTTGACGGTTCATCTCTGAGCAGCGGCATCTACATCGTTCACGCACGTTTCGCAGACCAGACCTTGCAGCAGAAGATCGTTGTGGTGAAATAGACGCTGGATAGGCCGCGCCGGGAATGTCCTGCGCGGGCATCGAGTGATCTCATATCGGGTTTCAAGACTTAAAACAAAAGAGGCTCTCCTTGTGGGAGAGCCTCTCAGTACGGAAAAGCGCTATATGAATTAAGCGCTCAGCCGCCTCACGTTACCTGCGGCCGGGCCCTTTTGTCCTTGCTGCAGTTCGAACTCTACCGGTTCACCCTCTTTGAGAGTTTTGAAGCCGGCGCCTTCGATGGCGCTGAAATGAACGAAAACATCCTGGCCATCTTCCATCTCGATGAAACCAAATCCCTTGGCTTCATTAAACCACTTCACTGTACCCTGCGGCATGATCCTGCTCACTTCCGGTAAAACTATAGTGCCTTGGCATTCTACACCAAAGCTATCGAAGGAGAAATTACAACGCCTGAACAGCTGTTTTCAAGCCATTCTCCGATACGTCTCTCATATTTAGATGGAAGGCTCTGGAGCCATTTACCCGGAACTGATAGGTATTTTCGGTGATACGCGGCCTTCACGTTTTTATGAGATTTAAGGATTATCCATTCACATAATTGACACTAGCGCAAACTTAATTCTGGTATATCACCAAGATACATTGATATTTGTCTATATTAACGGCGACAATTTTATCGGTTAAGTGAAAATCAGCTTTCAATCACGTTGATGTGATATTCCGTTGCAAAACACAGAAAACCCGGTATTATAGAGATACCGGGTTGAAATAATCACTTGGATTATCTGATTAGGCAGGGCGAGTTACATTTCCTGCGGCCGGACCCTTCTGTCCTTGCTGCAATTCAAACTCAACCGCTTCACCCTCACGGAGGGTTTTGAAACCTGATCCTTCGATGGCGCTGAAATGCACGAATACATCTTGACCATCTTCCATCTCGATGAAACCAAATCCCTTGGCTTCATTAAACCACTTCACTGTACCTTGCGGCATGATTCTGTTCACTTCCAGTAAAAAAAAAGTGCCTTGGCAATTCTAAGCCAGAGGCTATCGGCTGCTATGGTACTACCCCGATGGGGAGTTAGCAAGCCAATTGCCAAATTGTCTCTCTTCCGAGCCAGCACAGCTGTCCGCACTCTCGGCGTTCATAACGGTTGAGTGTTGGTGCGGAGAAACATCGTTATCTCTTCTTTCGTTGTCTGATTGTTCGCAACCGCCAGGGTGAAATCCTCCAACTCTTGTTTTTCAGCATTGAGTTGAAAGCCGTTTTTCACCATGAACACATATGCCGCTGCCAGCCCAATTCTCTTGTTTCCATCGTGAAATGGGTGGTTTTGAATAAGATGAAACATGTAGGCCGCAGCCATTTCAAAGACATCCTTGTGGAAATACTCCTCACCAAACCCTGATTCTGGCATTGCTAACGCGCTTTCCAGCAACCCCTGATCTCGAATGCCATGAGATCCGCCGTATTTTTCGATTTGCCACTGATGAATAACCAACACTTCGTCGAAATCCAGGAAGACAGGCATCTATTCCCCCTTGGCAAGGTTTGCCAGCACATCGCCATACTGGTCGTCCAAGCGTTCGAGAATCGACTTGATCTCCTCATATCGTTCTGTATCCCTGATTGGACGAACGTGAAACCCCTCACCGTTGGTCGTGATCTCCAGTGGTGTGTCCTTGTCAATCTTCAACAGATCGAGAATCGGCTTATCGAAAATCAGGGCCAGGCTGTTGCCATGCTTTACCAGTTTCTTAATCATGATACACTCCACGCTAGTATCTACAATGTGATTACAATATATATACAATAGTCTAACGAATCAAGCACCATGCGTATATACAATGAAAAACCGCACCCTCGCGGGCACGGTTGTATTCACCATCATGGTAATGAGTTCAGTGGGTTATTGCTGCGTTGCCAGCACCTTGTCAACCTGGTCACGGACTATCTGCAAACGGCGGTCGGCATCTTCTGTGATCTGCTGAACTTCTGCGCGCTTTTGAGCAGCCCACTGGCTGTCCGCAATGCCGGACAGGTTGATGCGAACGTTCAGCGCTGCGCCATGTACAGCCGTGTACGCGCAGAACGCTGCCACCCCGGCGTCGCTGACGCTATTCGGATTACCCTTTGATGCCACCACGTCGATCAGATCGAAACATGCCAGCGAATCCTCGCAGACGCTGAATGGGATCAGGGTGGCAGATCGGAAGAGCACACGTCTGAACTCCAGTCACACTGATATATCTCGTATGCCGTCTTCTGCTTGAAAAAAACAACAAAAAC
>CAJVXH010000041.1 GCA_913009835.1 uncultured bacterium | reverse complement strand
TGTTCGTGTGGGTGATGACATCTGCATATTGCTATCGTTCGATTTCATCTTTTGATTTTTTTATTTTTTTTTTATTTATTTTTTTCTTTTTTTTTTAATGATACGGCGACCACCGAGATCTACACTCTTTCCCTACACGACGCTCTTCCGATCTTCTTTGCGATAAAACTGTTGCGTGAGAAACGGTTTGACGCTTTGCGCAGATTGTAAGGCGATGCGGTGATGTTGATCTGGAGAGTCGCGCCCTGTTCGCATAGATGTTGAATCGGATTGTGCTCGTAGATCTGCGTTTCTTCAAAATCAGGATCATTCCACGCGTCTTCGCAAATGCTGATCCCCAGCTTCTCTCCCGCAAATTCAACTACCCGATAGTCATCAGGATCAACGGTATCGAAATAGCGGAGCTCGTCAAAAACGTCATATGTTGGCAACAACCATTTGCTCTGCTCGTGAAGGATGATTCCGTTCTGAATGAGAAGAGCTGCGTTGGAGATGCCCTTGCCGAATCGCTTGCTGTTTGGTCGAGGAGATCCGAAAAGAATCCCGGTACCAGGACAGCCCCTGGAAGCCTCCAGCAGCCGCTCCACACCCGCTCCCACCTGATCCATGAACCAATTGAAAGAGAGCAGGTCACGCGGAGGATAGCCCGTCAGTACCAGTTCCGGAAAGACTACCAGATCGACACTCTCATCGGCAATGGAGTTGAGAATCCCGACCATGCCATCGACATTCCCATCGACATTTCCGACTGTCGGATTAAACTGGGCTACCGCGATCTTCATTGCGAGCTACGCTCCCTGGCTGGTTAAAGCTGAATCAACGCACAACGTTACTCAGCGTCGTGCTAAAAGTATAAGCAGAATTGAGACCAATTGCAGGGGGAAGAGATAGGCTCCCGTGACGGTCTCCAAGCGAGACTAGGCTTTAGCATCGGGCTTCAATGATGTTCATCTTTGCAAGGGTAGCATTTTTTATGATTACGATTGTATATTCATAGCAGTCGTGCACATTGGCGTCTGGGGAAATCGACAAGCTGTTGTTCATGCAAATGGGAGTGAGGGAAACATGCGATCTGGAAACACGTGGATGTTGATGAGCCTGGTCTTATTGCTGGGTACATCATCTGTATTTGCGGACATTCCTATTAACGAACGTGTGAGCATCGATGGTAGTATCCGGGTGCGCGGATTCTTCGATGAACGCGATTTCGACTGGGAGAACACTGACGCCGCCTACTATTCGACCATGCGTTCCATGATCGGCTTCAAGATTCAGGCCACCGACGACGTGCTCTTGCGGCTTAAAATCAAGGACTCCAGGTACATGGGAGTCCCCTATAGCGACACCATCCCCGGTGCTGATGACGCCACCATTACCAACACCGCCAATTCAAGCTATCTGACACTCCAGGAAGGTTTCATCTTCGTCACGGACATCTTCGGAACGAACAGCGATCTGCAACTGGGACGTTTCGAAATGGAATATGGGCGTGGACGGATAATGGGCGCTGATGCATGGTCAGTCGAGGGACCTCGGTCATATGACGGTTTCCGGTGGATGTGTCATAAACCGGGCTTCCAGCTGGATGTCTTCGGATCAATCCTTCGTGATTACTCGTTTGGATCAGCATGGCCAACATCTCGTATGCCGTCTTCTGCTTGAAAAAAAAAATACAAGTTTGATACCAACCCCGGCTACAATCAGATGAAGCACTACCTGGCAGGAATAGCAGCCAGTTTCGCAGATGATGCAATTCAACCGCTCCTGCTTATTGATTATGATAGCTACGATTCCGGATTTGAGCTCGATCGTCCCCACTATGATCCTACAATCGTCCCTCTGCCCAAAGAAGCCGAACTGTTGATAACTACGGCAGTTTATACCCAATTCACCTTAAGCGAAGATGGTGGAAACCGTTGGGAGTTTCAGGGAGATTTCGCGGGACAATTTGGCCAATCAAACGATTACGGCGCTTACCCTGGATCATTCAAGGTTACCAGCTTCCTCGCCGCAATGGAAATGAGGTTGCATGGGAATGACTATACTGAACCGTTTGTCGGTATTGGAGTGGATATTACCGGACGAGGTGAGGGTGATGATGACCCTTGGGATAACTATACCTTCTACCAGTTCTACTACACCCAACATCGTTTCCGTGGCATGATGGACTATTTCTGGAATGTGAGCAACGGTTTGGTCGACGGGTTCATCACCGCTGGCGCGCGTCCGATACCATGGCTGGAACTCCGGGCCGATGTACACAACTTCAACTACCTGACATCACAGGGACGTATTCAGAATAGCGGTGAGAATAGAAATCTTAACCAGCTGGGACAGGAGATTGATGTTCTGGCAGGGATACAAATCAAAAAAGGTTTCTATCTTGATGTCGGCTATTGCATATTCCTCCCAATGGATGAGTTCGCTACCCGTGTCAATGGAACCGCTAACATGGGAGATGACAGAATCGCCGAAGCTTTCAGCCACTACGCATTCATGGTCTTCACGGCAAAGTTCTAGTTGCTTTGCGAGACTATCACTTTACTCAGGATTGACGCACATAACCCCGGTCATCTACCGGGGTTATGTGATTCGCCATGAAATACATTCCCCTGCTTGCGACCGAAGGTCATAGCAGGGATGATCAACTAGTCAGTACTTACGAATAACCCGCGCAGATACAGGCCCGTGTTTGCTTGCAAACGCGGATAATCGTCACTTTGAAATACTCATCATCATCCTTCATCGTACATCCAAACCAGCGAATAAACCGCGTTTGCAAGCAAACACGGGCCTGCTATCTTTGGATTCCCGACTCCAGACTACAGCCTCTCACGACTCTGGTTCTACCTGCGCTAAAGAGAGTGTGAGGCCCAGTATCATCCCCATCGCGATCATGTTTTCACCATCGAGCAGATAGCATTGAGTCAGCCCCGCCACAACCAGCCCCCCAGTTGCGAGAATCCCCCCCTGGGCCAGTATTATCTCTGTCGAAGGTTGATCCTGCGCACGCCAGAAGAGACGGAAACCCAACCAGACTATACTCAACACTGTCAATGCGGCTAACATCAATCCGGGATAACCGGAGACCGCCAGCAAGTACATCGGATCACTGTGAGGATGAGCCAATGAGACAAAATGATGGTTCATGTCCACGTACGATTCAACCTCATGACGCCATTGCCCCGGCCCGATACCGGTAATCTTGTTATCCTGACCCATCTCCCAGGCTGCCTGCCACATCAACACACGATCCTGCTCGCTGTGAGTGCTGAGGTTTGCAGCGTCCATAATGCGCGCACGAAACCCATCAGCGAAGATGAACAACCCGCCCACTACAGCGATTAGGGCGAAAATCGTGGGGATGACTACCCGACGTTCACGAGTCAGCAGAAACAGAACCAGCATCCCCGCCAGACCCATCCACGGTCCACGTCGAAATGCCAGCATGATCGACAGCAGGATTAGTCCCATTCCCAGCCATATCCAAATGGCACGGTTGCCGCGTTTCCGCCATGCCCAGGGCAGCAGCAGCAAAAAGAACATCATCTGCATACCGGCATAGGTCAAAGCCATGTCGAGCAAACCAACTGGCAGAAAATATGGGACCACATTGTCCGGCATCATCTGGATGGTCTGACCATAGATCAGATCGACGCCGAAGAAATACTGGATGATGCCATTCAGCGCACCGAATACGCCCGCGATCAGAACGGCTGGTGCGAACCAACGTGTCGCCCCCGACTCGGATGACAGATTATAGACAGCGAAGAAACCGAGCAGAGCGATGATGAACTTGTTGCCGAGGAATTGCAGTCCGTCTAACGGTGATTTCGATGCAATAGCCGCAACAATCAGCCAGACAAGAGTTACGGCGATCAGCAAGTGAGTGAGAGTGTAACGAGGACGTTCAATCCAGCCATTAACCAAACCTGTCAACGCAAGCACAAACCCCAATCCCGCAAATACTTGCGCGAGAAATATCCCGGTTTGCAAAGAGAAGGCGAAGCCAGCCAGCCAGGCAGCGGTCAGCCAGGGAATGCGAGTGGATGAATTGCCGGATGGCATACAGTTCTCGTTTGTTTGTAACTGGTTATTACGTCAAGTCAGGATCGCTAAAATCTTGATACACGTCATCCTGATTAATACACGTCATCCTGATTAATACACGTCATCCTGATTAATACACGTCATCCTGATTAATACACGTCATCCTGATTAATACACGTCATCCTGATTAATACACGTCATCCTGACGGACGACTTGGTCAGTTTCAAGTCGTCCGAGAAGGATCTCGGTTTAACCTTCGGATCAGCCGCGTTTGCAAGCAAACACGGGCCTGTTATCTTTAGAGTTCAGACTTTCAGGACACAGGTCTCAGGACTTCGATGACTCGCATTTGATGAGCAAGCACGAACCTGAAACCACTCAAGTCATGGAGGATAGATAACCCACGCCCTTTGCTGAGTCAACTCCCATCCCCTACATTCTGCCTACATTGACCCTCACTACGATATGGAATCATGTCTTCAAACCGTTGCCGCATACTCATCTTCACCCAGAATGACTGGTTCTTCCATCTCCATTTCATGCATCTGGGATCCGCACTCGTGGAGGACGGGCATGAGGTCATCCTTACCTGCAATGTGGACAAGCACCAGGATGCAATTGAAGCCATCGGTATCAACGTCCATCCATTGCAGCGTTTACGTGTCAGCAGCCTGGACGTTCGCGACCAGCTCCTCTTCCTTGTCGAATTTTACCAGCTGGTAAGAGAATTGAAACCAGATGTAGCGATTTTCCTCTCCCCAAAACCCATTCTGCTGGGGTCCTTTGTCGCACGCTTAGCGGCGGTCCCAGCTTTTCTGAGCATCGTCACCGGACTTGGGTTTCTCTTCCTTGGACAGGGCGGTCGATACGCTCTGCTTCAACGGATCGTCATGGGGATATGGAAATGGACCCATTCCCTGGATCGCAGCCGCATGCTGTTTGAAAACAGGACGGACAGGGAGTTCCTGATTGAATCGGGAGTTGTCCCTGCCCATCGTGCCGTGCTAATCGGCGGCGAGGGAACAGACCTCGATTTGTTCCACCCCGGCAAGCGCGAAAACGACGTTCCAGTTATCGTGTTTGGCGCTCGCATGATCCGCGAGAAAGGTGTCGAAGTGCTGGTTGAGGCAGCCCGAATCCTGCGGAAGCAACAGGTCCCTTATCGTGTGCTACTCTGCGGTTCACCCGATCCCGGCAATCCCAGTACACTTACAGCCGAAGAGCTGACAGGCTACGCGGAGGAAGGCGTCGTCGAATGGTTGGGGCACGTAGACAATTTTGCAGAACTGCTTGCCACCGCCGATATTGGGTGTCTGCCAACGTACTACCGTGAGGGGATGCCGAAGTTTCTCATGGACGCCGCCGCGGCAGGCCTGCCACTGGTGACGACCAACGCACCCGGTTGCGAAGATGTTGTGGAGCATGGCGTAAACGGGTTCATAGTACCGAAGCGTGACGCAGTCTCGCTGGCCGAAGCACTGGCTGTTCTCCTCCAGAATCCTGAGAAACGAATCGCCATGGGTAAAGCCAGCCGTGAACGTGCAGAAGCCGAGTTCTCCCATGACAAATACGCGAACAACGTCATGGCGGCGCTGGCAGATGTTTTGTAGGCGAACTATTCATCCCGCAGCACTACTCACACCTCCCCGTCGATAATCTTCAAGCGATCGGTTAAGTTTTTCGCTCTACCGCCGATAGATGATGAGTGAGATTGTATCCTGGGAGAATTATGCGTTCGCTCGCCATCACCCTGATCCTGTTGCTGCTGGCCCCGCCGATATTGGCGAAAACCGACATCGTAATTGACCCCGATTATGATCCGCGCATCGCCATGAGGGTAATTGTCCTGCCAGCGCTTAAAGACCGCAGCCTGAAACGTGTCAATGAGCGCACCATTTCCGCGATGCTCTCAACCGAGATGCTGCGGCTGTACGAGGTGCTCGACCTGACCCGCTTCGAGTTCGCACTGACCAGCCAGCGTTTAACCCTCGACAACGCCTTCACCGCCACCTCACGAGACATCGTTCGCGACATCGCTGGGGTTGACGCGGTGACCAGCGTGGAAATCTACCGTTGGGACGGCGGATCTGGCGGAATTCCATTCATCACCGCCAAAAAGGGTACTATCGGGGTGCGAATGCGGATGATGGACCCCTACACCGGTCGTCTGTACTGGAGTGTGAACCGACTCGAAGATGTCAAACCCGGATCAGAATTCCTCGACACAATGACGGGACTGTTCCGCGACGTCATCGACGAACTACTCGCTGAGTTGGAGGACATCGCCGAGGAGTACAACGAAGCGGACTCCTATGCTGACCTCCAGGCCAAGCATGAACCCTGGCAACGCATGCAGGGTTATAGCCGACGAACCTTCGGTGAGGGTAAAGACAATGTCGAGCGTGGATTCATGCCGGTCATGACTCCCGAAGCGGCTTACATCGCAGCATATAGAGGGTATGGATATCGCCCCCAAGATTCGCAGGATAGCTTTTCTGCGCCTGTTTCACCCGATGTAGGCTATGAGGATATGGAGGACCAACACAATTTTCTGCTACCACCACTTCAAGATCCGGCGGTCTTCGATGAACGTGTGAAAGCGGTGGTGGATTCACTGCTTGAGAGTGCAGGGCTGGATTCACTTAGACGAGATTTGGGCACACTACCTGAACTGCCGCCCTTCGAAATGCCTGAAACATCGGTGGATACAACTGTAACTGGAAATTAGTCGCTGGTTTCTGAATCTGTCGAGTCAGAACTGTCCGGGTGAGGAGTTTCTTCCTCGCCCGTTTTCTCTGTCATCGGTCGCTCAATTGATTGTGACGGGGAACGATGCGGCTTGACTGGATCAGGGTGCTGCCGTCTTGGGAGGCTAGCCCCCGTATCATCATCCGGCTCCGCAATAGAGGTGCTCGTTGATTGGTCTGGCTGATCCTGAGTTTTCAACTTAACGTTCGGATTTTGATTGAGTGCCTTGGCAGCATCTTTCACTTCATCCTCAATACCGATCCGATTGAACTCCCGTTTCACCTCGTTGAGTGAACGCCGCATCGTCGAGGACCATTGCCCGAACATACGGGCCATCCTCGGCAACTCCTTCCCACCGAACAGCAATAACACGATGAAAACGATGAGCAGCAGCTCTCCACCACCTGGATACACGGTCAGCTCTCCTGATCTGGTTTATCGGTGTCGTTCTCTGAATCCAGATTCAACGATGTCTGTCCTTCGCGAGGCTTCACCCGCCCCTCATCTTCAATATCCTCAATTACGGGTGCAGGTACCTCCTCGTTATGGGTTTCAGTCTCATTCTCATCTTTCGGAACCATCAGCGCATCTTTCGTTACCTCACCAGCAGCATCTTCCGAATCAGAATTGTCATCATCGCCTTCAGAAGTACCAGAAGATTCGTCCCCGTCATCGTTCATGAACTCTTCATGTTTGCGCCGATACTGCTTCTCAGCCACGATTGCGAGCAGAATGCTGGCCTCATACAGCACGATCATCGGAAGGGTGAGGATCGCCTGGGTGAAAACGTCCGGCGGTGTTATCAGTGCCGCCAGAACCAGGAATGCTATAATCATATGACGGCGATACTTGCGCAGGAATGGCGGCGTGACAATGCCAAAACGTGCCAGAAAATAGATCACCAGCGGCAGCTCGAACACGATGCCGAAAGCGAGTAACAACCTCAGCACGAAATCCACATACTTGCCCAGCGACCAGGCGTTCTGAATGTCCTGGGTGGAGAAGCTCAGAAAGAAAGTGGTAGCATGAGGCAGCACGTACATCGAAAACCCTGCCCCGATGAGAAAGAGCATGCTCGAGAAGAATACAACCGGCAGCACCATCTTCCGTTCATGTTCAAACAAACCCGGCGCGGTGAATGACCATAACTGGTAAAAGACCCAGGGCGCTGTCGCTATTAGTCCAGCCACCAGAGATATCTTCAGCCGAACAACGAAACCCTCTGTTGGCGCGAGCAAAGCGAGGCTGGTACCTGTCTGATCCTCGAAGGGAATCAGCAACCAACTCTGGAATACAGGAGCGAAATAATAGCAGACCGCCGCCGCAAGAAACACCCCTGCCACCGCACGCCACAGCGCACCACGCAGCTCGTCAAGATGATCGAGAAAGTTCATCTCGGAGGGTTTCTTCTTCGGGCCTTTGCTCATGCGCTGGCAAACTCTTCAATCACGCTCTCGAAGATCAAGCGACCGTCGGAATGGTAGATCAAATCGTCGCAGCGACGTTCCGGATGAGGCATCATCCCCAACACATTGCCGCCTTCATTGACGATGCCAGCGATGTTGTTGACGGACCCGTTCGGATTGGAATTGGCATCCACCTCACCATCTGTCGAACAGTAACGGAACAGCACTCCACCCCGGTCTTCCAATCGCTTCAGCTCATTATCGGCGAGGAAATAGGAGCCCTCATGGTGCGCGATAGGAATCCCCATAACCTGATGCGATTCATATTGGTTGGTGAAACGAGTGTCGGTGCGTTCGACACGGATCGGCTGTTCCTGGCAGATGAAGCTGAGGCTGTGATTCTGACGTAACGCCCCAGGCAGCAACCCCGATTCAGTCAGCATCTGGAAGCCGTTGCATATCCCTATGACAATACCGCCTCGCTTCGCAAAGCTAATCACCTCGTTCATCACCGGGCTGAAGGTGGCGATGGCACCAGATCGTAGATAATCGCCGTAAGAGAACCCTCCGGGCAGGATAATCCCGTCGAGATCGCCCAGCTCGGTCTCTTTGTGCCAGATGAATCGGACTTCCTGCTTGAGGATGCGTCCGAGTGCGTCGTGAGCGTCCCGATCACAGTTCGACCCGGGAAACACGATCACTCCCCACTTCATGCTTTACCCCCGGCGAGGTGAACCTTGAAGCCTTCGACGTTCTCATTGGCCAACAAGGTATCAGCCATCTCCTCGGCGCGTTTCAGGGCGATTGTCTTATCAGAGCCTTCAACATTCAAAACGATACGTTTACCAACACGCACATTCCGCACTTCGCCATAGCCGAGTTGATGCAACGCCTGTTGTACGGCTTTCCCCTGTGGGTCGAGGATACCATCCTTCGGCATCACTTCCACAATCACTTTCATCTTATGAGACTCCTTGGGCATCGTTACGGTGCTGACGTTTGAATTTACTCATCACTGAGGGGGCTAAGACGGCGTAAATTATCATCAATGAGAGCGCTGAAATTCCCGGAAAGAAAAAAAGTAGTATGAAATGTCCACCAAACAAGAGCACGGTTACCGCTTTGGGAAGTACTCCGATTGAAGGGTGGGTGATCTTTCCGTATCTCAGTTTACTGACTGCCAATCCTGAGAAGACAAGCGTCGTCAATGGTGCCAGCCAGCTCAGATTACTGTGCTTTGCCGCCAGAGCTGTGCTGCCCGTCACCGCAAGAGCTGTCGCCGGGGAGGGCATCCCACTGAATTCACCCGCTACTTCCGTGCCATAAGTGAATCGTATCAATCGAAAGACTATTGCCGATGAGTATAGAGCAGCAACTAATCGATAGATACGAGAATTGCTGACAGACAGGAGGTTCAGCGTCGGCACGATACCAAAACTCGTCAAATCAGCAACTGAATCGAGATAGCGTCCCCGGCTGCCTGTAGAACCTGACTTGCGTGCCGCCCAACCATCGAGAACATCAAAAATGGAGGCGAGGACTATGGATACTACCGCAAGATTGTACTTCCGTTTACGGAAAAAGATCAAACTGGCTAACCCTGATATGATATTGCTGACGGTGAAGCTCATGGCAGTGATACGATACACATTACCTCCCCGTCTCTGTTGATGAAACATTCTTCATATATGGTGATGCTCGAAAGAAATGCTTCATATATGGTGATGCTCGAAAGAAATGCCTCATGTATACGAAGTCAGCTCACTGGCTACTCACAGTGGGCTTTGGGCTGTGGGAAAAGACAGGCCCGTGTTTGCTTGCAAACGCAGATCATCCACGACATAAATGTCGTGGGCATAACGCTTTAGCTTCGGACTATCGCTTGTCTTTTATGTTTGCTCATTGCTCATCGCTCACGAGCTTAGCCGTGATCGTACGAATATCCCGCAACACGAAAACGTCCATGATGAAACATTCTATTCAAGCCCCCCTGTAGACGCAATCGTTCCAACTACTGTGACGCCAGCTGACACCTCGTCGCCAACCTCAACTTCAGCCTTTACCCCTGGTGGCAAGATCAGTTCGCTGCGTGACCCGAAACGCACAAATCCTATCCTCTGTCCTGCAATCAGCTCCTCCCCTACCTCGACCGGGAGTAATACCCGGCGAGCAATAGCACCGGAGATTGCAGACATCTGCACTGGACCATATTGGGTCATCAAGTCGACAGTGATGCGCTCATTCTTCTCAACACTCTCCAGATGCTGCGCGGGGATGAAACTCCCCGGATAGTATTCATAGCCGGTAACAACACCTGAGACCGGTGCTCGTAAAGCATGCACATTCAACAGGGAGAGAAAAACTTCAATCCGGGTGCTCCCATCCGGCAGCCTGACAATCTCATCAACCACACCATCAGACACAGAGACGATAGCAGATTCGACTGGCATCGGACGCGCCGGATTGCGGAAAAAGAAGAGCATTGCCACTAATATCAATAAAAACAGCCCGGCAGCAACATACAGCCAGGCCTTCTTACGCCACACTCCAAGTACAGCGCTGCCGAAAAACATCAGCAGGGGAGCGAGAACGTACCAGAGTCCTTCCGGGGCAATCATACTCAGCCTATGCGCTGATTATTCGTTCCAACAGCTCCTGGTATACCTTGTCAACTCTACCCATATCGTAACGGAACCGGTCCTTGTCCATCTTTTTGTTGGTCTTACGATCCCAGATGCGGCAGGTGTCAGGGCTGACTTCGTCCGCAATCAAAATGCTGCGATCATACTTGCCGAACTCGATCTTGAAATCGACCAGCATCAAACTGCGACGGTCGAAAAATGATTTCAGAATAGCGTTGACCTTTGACGCTATCCGACTGATCATCTTCATCTCTTCAGGAGTCGCGTGACCCATTGCGTATGCGTGGTGCTCGTTAATCATCGGGTCGCCCAGACGGTCATTCTTCAGCCGATACTCGATGATCGGATACTTCAGAGTGCTGCCCTCTTCCAGATCGTAGGTTTTCGCCAGGCTCGCTGTTGCAATATTTCGCACCACGACCTCTATTGGGATCATCTCCAGACGTCTCACCAACATCTCATTGTCGGACAGTTTCTTAACGAAATGAGTACCGACGTGATAGTTCTCAAGGTATTGGAACAGGTATGTCGAGACCGCGTTGCACAACGCACCCTTGCCATCAAAGCGCCCACGCTTCGTCCCGTGGAAAGCCGTCAGCTCGTCCTTGAAAACCATTATCAGATAATTGACATCTTCTGTGATGTATATCTGTTTTGCCTTGCCTTCGTAGAGTAGATCCTTCCGATCCAACTTCATCCCTCCCGTCAGGGCTCAAACAACCAGGTTCTACTTGATAAACCCGATCCGCTTATATATTGCTTCAGTGTGTCGCAATGCATGCTTCACATCGAACGCGCGTTCCACCTCTTCGCTACCGATTTTCTCGACCAGCTCTTTGTCGTTCAACGCCGCTTCCTTGACCGAAGCTCCGGCATCGACAGCAGCGTGCGCGATGCGCTGAACCATCGCATAGCCTTCTTCCCGCGTCAACCCCGAACGCACCAACGCCAGCAGCAGCCCTTCGGAGAAGACCGCGCCATTAGTCAAGCCCAGTACTTCCTGCACACGTTGCTCGTCCACAACCAGGTTCTTCACCAAACGGTTGGTCAGATTGAGCAGATAATCAAGACCTATCGTCGAATCTGGAAGTATAACACGTTCCACCGAACTGTGCGAGATGTCTCGCTCATGCCACAAGGCTATGTTCTCAAAGGCGGCGTGCATGTTGGAACGTAACAACCGCGCCATTCCACAGATCTTTTCGGCGTTGATCGGGTTGCGTTTGTGAGGCATGGCGGAAGACCCTTTCTGGCCTTTCGCGAAACCCTCACGCACTTCCCGCACCTCAGTTCGCTGCAGGTGACGCACCTCCAGCGCAATCGACTCCAGATTAGATGCAATTAACGAAATAGCCGCCATGAAGTCCGCATGACGGTCTCTCGAGACTATCTGCGAAGAAATGGGCGCCACATTGAGTTCCAGCGCCTCCATCACTTCCTCTTCCATCTCCGGATCGAGATGAACATACATCCCCACTGCCCCGGAGAGCTTGCCAGTGCAGACCCATTCATAAGATTGGATCAGACGTTCCTTCGCTCGTGCGAGTTGCTCATGGAACCTCGCGAAACGCAGACCAAACGCAACCGGTTCAGCGTGAACACCATGCGTCCGACCGATGGACGGCAAATCCTTGTACTTGAGCGCCTTCTCTTTCAACGATTCGAGCAATGGATCGAGACCATCGATAAGAATCTTCCCCGCCGCCTTCAATTGCAACGCCAACGCCGTGTCCAGCATGTCTGACGAGGTCATCCCCAGATGCACCCAGCGGGAAGATGGACCAACATGCTCAGCCACGGACGTTAGAAAGGCGATTACGTCATGATGAGTCACTGCCTCAATTTCATCAATACGTGAGATATCGTAGGCTGCTCCGCTGTGAATGGCTGCCCGGTCATCCTCCGGAATAACACCCCGTTTCGCCCAGGCATCGACAACCGCCAGCTCAACCTTCAGCCAGGAATCGTACTTCCCCTGATCGGTCCAGATTGCACCAATCTCAGGGCGTGTGTATCGATCAATCATCTCGGAGGTGCCTCCACCAGTCGCATATGAACAATCATCGAATCATCACCACGGTAGATCTCAAAATCCAACACGTCGCCCACGCGCAAATCATGATTATCAAAGTATTGGCTCAGCGAACGAATGCTGTTTATTCGAACGCCGTTAATGGCCATCATTATGTCACCCGGTTGCATTCCCGCAACTTCAGCTGGACCATCTGGAATAACGTTGGTGACCAAAACGCCATTCAGACTCGGGTAGTTCAAACTCCTCGCAACTGGCCAGTTGAGGTTGTTGACCGCCATTCCGGTCCAGATCTTGTCATTGAATTCAGCACGCAAACGGAGATTGTCAACCACCCGCAGCACCGTTGCCGACGGAATAGCGAAACCTATACCAATTGATCCTGTCGATCCCTCATCGCTGGTGAAGATAAAGGTGTTAACCCCTACCGCCTTCCCCAGAGAGTTAATCAAGGGACCGCCGGAATTGCCCGGATTGATGGCGGCATCGGTCTGTATCATGTCCAGGTACTCGCGACCATCTGCCTGCCGTCGGAAGCTGCGCCCCAACGCTGACACCACCCCGACTGACACACTGGGCTGATCATTCACCTTGAACAGGCCAAATGGATTCCCGATGGATATTACCCATTCGCCCACCAGTAAATCCCTGTCATCAGTTATACTTATCCAGGAAAGATCGTAAGCATCAACTTTCAATAACGCCAGGTCGGTGTCGTAGTCAGTACCCAGTACCTCGGCCTGTAGGGTGCGTCCGTCAGTGAAGGTGACCATGATGCTGTCAGCATCATTGACGACATGCTGGTTGGTGACGATGTAGCCATCAGGAGCGATCACCATCCCACTGCCGTAATTCTCCACCGACTCGCGATAAGATTGATCCGGGAATAAACTGAAAAAGTTTCGGAAAAAGTTGTCATTAGCCAACGGATTACGACGCCGGACCGTGCGGGTTTTCGTCACCGTAATGCCGACCACCGACGGAGAAGCAAACCGGATCGCCTCTGTCAGGTCGGTTCGTCGCCCTATCTCGTGAACCACCGGCAGATCAACCACCGTACTTCCATCACCCAGACTGTCCGGAATCATCTCGGAGGTGATCTCAGCATCGGCTGCTGACGGTCCATGTTCCCAGCGGTTGCGCTCGATGGACATACCCATCCAGACCAGAGCAACGCAGAGTGCTCCGATAACGAACCCAATCAGAAACCAACGCCATATACCAACCTTCACTCCGCTATCCTCCCTGCGGAACCTTCTTTGCATCCTCGAGGAATTTCGCAAGACCTATATCGGTCAATGGATGCTTCATCATCTGATTTATCACGTTGAAAGGAATGGTCGCGACATCCGCACCAATGCGTGCTGAATCCAGCAGATGGATCGGATTGCGAACACTGGCGACCAGAACTTCTGTCTCAAACATGTAGTTAGCATAAATTTCGACGATGGACTCTATCAACTCCATGCCGTCATGGCTGATATCATCTAATCGACCCACAAAGGGGCTGACATAGGCTGCCCCGGCTTTCGCCGAGAGCAATGCCTGCATCGGAGAGAAGCAGAGGGTGTTGTTGACCTTGATACCACGATCGGCCAACGTCTTGGTCGCTTTCAAGCCCTCGAGAATCAACGGAATCTTGATCACCACATTGTCACCGTACTTCATCAACTCATCAGCTTCGCGAATCATTCCCTCATAATCTGTGGCAATGACTTCAAGGGACACCGGACCGTCAACGAGTTCCACGATCTCACGGGCGACTTCATCAAAGCTGCGACCTGTTTTGGCGACAAGTGAGGGATTAGTCGTAACTCCATCCAGCACACCCATCTCTTTTGCTTCCTGAATCTCCTGGATATCCGCTGAATCAATGAACAGCTTCATTCATCTACCCTTTGTCAAATAGTTATGTTTACCGTACTTACGTCCGTCGCGCAAACGAACACTGGAAGGTGCTAAAATACACATCATTCTGCCTGATGAAAGGTGCCCCAGAGTGAGAAGGGAGTGACGTCAAATTCATCATCACTTTCATAGCGAACCTTCACCAACGCCAGCCCCTGCGGAGGTGCCGGTGGTGGTACTCGACCTCGTCCATTCTGTAACGCTCTCTCAAGCGACTCCCGTTCCACCTTTGCCGCTGCCAACGAGACAATTGCACCAGTTATAGTACGAACCAGCCTTCGGATAAACCTATCCGCCTCGATCTCCATAATCCAGCCGTACTCATCTTCACGCCACTCAATGCGACGAATATCACAAATAGTGCTCTCGTCCGGGTCAGGCTGAGTGGAGAAGGCACGGAAATCGTGTTGACCGAGGAACAATCCTGACGCTTCCAACACTCGTTCGAGATGAAAAACGGAATCCGTACTCCAGCCATATCGTCGCAGATATAGATCAGGCTGTCTCAGGATACGATAGGCATAAAGTCTACCTCGCGCCGAAAAACGGGCGTGAAAATCATCTTCCACCACCCTCGAGCGCCATATGCGAACGTCCTCCGGCAGAAGGGAGTTCAGTGCCTTGGTGATGACTTTTTCTTCACGCTCGATGACGGTGTCGAAATGAACCACCTGCATCACTGCGTGGACACCGCTGTCAGTGCGTCCAGCCGCATACGATCGGATATCCTCGCCACCATAAAGTTGGCTGAGAGCTGCTTCCAGCTCGCCCTGCACAGTCCGCCCCTGGGGCTGAATCTGCCAACCACGGAATTCAGAACCATCATATGAAAGATTGAGTCGGATACGCATGAGATATGTTCTAGTTCGTGTAACCAGGACTCCATTGCCACGGACTTACACTCCGTGGCAGGTGAAGCTACAACTCTAATAGTACTCTGAGTTAATCTCACCCTATCGAGATTTGCGTAATCCAAAGAGCCAGCGGAGAGAGTGTCAGTGCCAATGCCAGACTGTCAACAAATGACCAAGCGGTCATGCCATGTGAAGTACGAACCGCGTGAGGATCGTATCCCCTGAGAACAAGCGTTTCCGCCAGATCATCAGCACGCCGCAGAGCATTCGCCAAAAGGGGGATGAAGAGCGGAATCCAGGCTCGCACTCTCGCGATTATTCCCTTGCCCGGATCCCAGCCACGCGCTCGAAGCGCCTTCCTGAGAGTTAACGCCTCTTCATAGAGCGAAGGGACGAAACGCAAGGTCATCCCGATCAGCAGGGAGAACGTGCCCACCGGAATCCGCATCCGTGCCAACGGTGACAACAGTACATCCATCGCCCGGATGGCCTCCAGCGCGCTTACCGATAACGAGAGTGTCACCCCCAGCAGCACGATGGCGGATAGCCTGCCAGCCAGTAAAGCGCCGTTCTGCAAACCTTCAATAGTCATCATCCAGCCCACCACAGGTACAGTCCAGAGGATATGACCTGAAGTGGTAAACGCGTGCAACAACACGGTGAGGACCAACATCCAGACAATTGCAACGAGGCCGAAAGCCAAGCGCGCCAATGGGGGACGCCCAGCGATTATGAACAGCACTATCAACAATGCCAGCAGTAGCATTGATTCGTCAGGCGGAATCAGCACTACTTGCACGATTAACCCTATCCCACAGAGCAAACGCGCTCGAGCATCTAGATGACTCAGCCTGAAAGAGAACGATGCTGACGTTGTTCCCATCTTCAGGTCAACATTTAGGGTATCATCATTCACGGACCACCGCAACCTTGCCGGTATTGCTCGAGCCGCCCGGCCCAGTCACCACGACATAATACACGCCACTTCCAACCCATTCGCCGTCCTCATCCCGCCCATTCCAACCATCAGCCGAAGCAGTCTGGAAACCGAGGGTACGAATCAAACGTCCGGACGTTGAGAAAATATTGATCTCAGCGTCCGCGACAAGGCTAGTGCTGCCGAAACGCAATCTTACACCTGGAGTACCGATTACAAATGGCTGAGGCGCGAATTCGATGGTTCCTAAATCGTCTGCGAAATCACGATAAGGCGACGTTACCACCGAAAGACCTTTGGGAGTGCCTATGTAGACATCACCTGTTTTGGGATCAACAGTCAAGGCAGTCACCTGGTTATCTGCCAGACCGCTCGGCGCTGGGCCATCCTCGGTGGTGTACTGTTTGATCCAGGTGAAACGATCACGACCGAGAACCGAGAGGCCAAAATCGGTACCGACCCAGATTTGGTTCAAAGGATCTATTGTCAGCGCACTGATAGACTGCCCAAGCGCGCCATGCACTCGCGTGAAAAGGACATCATCCTGATCCGTGTCTTCATTTGCTACTACTGTGCGCGTGTCCACATAGGATAATCCCACTGGAGAACCCAACCAGAGGATATCGTCATCCCCCATTGACATCGCATTCACGTGAGTAAAGCCTTCGATTCCAGTCTCACTGATGTAAAGATGTTCGTCATCAGAAGGATCCATTGGCGTATCCATCGGATCCAATATCACCAGCTGATACTCGCCCGACGCACTCAGCGACGCAATCCACAGGCGTCCCTGGCTGTCCATCTCAATTAAACTGGCTGACGGAAAGTCAAACCCCTGCTGCGGTCCGTATCGAACCCAGGAATTCATATCCCGATCTTCAGGATCGAGAACGAACCAGCTTTCCGGCACATACACCAACGAGCTGTCGTCGTAAGCCAGCATATTGGTCATCCACAACCCACCATTGGGGTCCGGTTCAAAGCCATTGACGACGATGTAATCACTGGTTGGACCCGAGGTTCCTGCCAGCTCTGAATTCAAATTATCGAAATAGTACAGAGAGTCCAATCCATCCATGCCGGGGTATATGTGATACGCGGAATTACCCCAGGTTCCGATCCAGGTTCCACCATATTCATCAAACTCAATAGCATTCATGGCGATACTGGAACCCCAGGGAGCCTGAGGGGAATTCGGTTCGGCATAGGGATACCATTGACCGTCAGAAAGTCGGTACACACCGGGAATTCGTGAGTTTCGTGCTGCTGCCCAAATATCACCAGTAGGTGAAGTAGCGAGAGTGAGGATTTGATCACCACCGATGGTGTTTGGATAATAGAGATCGAAATCTGATCCTGACCACTGAGCGATGCCACCGAAGTATTTGAGGTTGGTATCAACCGCGCCCCAGACTTCTCCGTCGTGGATGCACAGTCCCCAGAATTTGGCGGTGTAATCGTCGTCCACACGTATGAACTGCGACCCACCCGGTAACATTCTGTACAGGCCGTTACCCCTGCCCGCATACAACGTTCCATCATCGGCGACTCTGAGATCAAAAACACTATTCGCGTTGGCAAAACTATCGAACTCTACCCCATCCCATCGGAACAAATCGCCGAGATAATAGCTGAGGTATAGTTCATCGTTCAATGGTCGAATAAACTGGATGCCATTAGTTTCTTCACCCGGCACGATGTCCTGGTTGCTCAAGATATCCCAAACTGTGACATCGAGCATGTTGGCATCCAGATCTGCGAATGCGACCCCCAGATTGCTGCCAATGAACACCTTGTCGCCGAACACAGTGACATCGGTGATTTCGGTCGGACGAGACCAATTGCCAAATCCACGGTAAGTTTCGAGAACAACCCACAATTCTTCATCCCCGAAACGCATCATCCGCGACAAACCCTGGTTTGTCGCAATGAAAATCTCTCCACCGTCGATCTTGATGTCGTTAATAGTGTTTTCGGATTGTTCGCTGTAGAAGTCGCTGAGGTACTGGACAACCTTCTTCATCACCGGGTCGAAAACATCCAAACCGCCATTCTCATATCCGATCCAGATGTACCCTGTGGAAGAATCGAACTCGATGCAGCTCAAAAAGCTCGAGAACAAGCCATCATCAACGTTGAGAACTTCGAGAGCTGAGGTAGCCGGGTCAACGTGCAGCAATCCACCTTCGGAAGCTGCCCAGAGATCATCGTTGGCAGCGAGAATGTGTTCCGGCCGCCATCCGGAAGTGATGGTCTCCCAATCCTCCGCCTGAACAGAGGACAGTACCATCACGCTGAGGACTAATATCAGAACAATACTACGGAGTTTGCCTTTCATGCCGCGCCAGCTCCTCGCTGTGAAATAAAGTGGATGCTTCTTGAGGATGCCTTCGGCGGTCGCGGTGCTGCCTAAATGTCAGCCAGCTTCTGGTAAAGATTCGCCATCTCAACTGCTGACTGAGCAGCCTGGAATCCACGGTTACCCGCCTTGGTGCCTGCGCGTTCAATCGCCTGTTCAATCGTCTCAGCGGTCAGAATTCCGAAAATCACCGGAACCTTGCCTTCCATCGCTGTTTGAGCGAGACCTTTGGTCACTTCCGCGGCGACGAGATCGTAGTGCGAGGTCGCGCCACGAATCAAGGCTCCTATACCAATGACAGCGTCCACCTTGCCACTGTTGGCAAGACGTCTGGCGACACCAGGAATCTCGAAAGATCCCGGTACCCACGCGACTGTCACATCATCCTCGGAACCACCCATCCTGCGGATTGCGTCCAAAGCGCCCTCCAGCAATTTGCTGGTGATGAAGTCGTTGAACCGACCAACAACGATACCGAATCGAACGCCCTTGGCATCCAGTACACCCTCAATAACCTGCGGCATAAACTCTCTCCGTAATGCCCCGGTTCCAATTACATCAGGAACGGCACATGGTAGGCTGTAACACATGTAACTTAACACACCGGGAGGGCGCTCGCCCACCCAGTCTCACAATTGTTCATCAAACCGGTACTCCGATCAAACACCATCAATCAGGTGACCCATCTTCTCACGCTTCACCTTCAGATAGCCACGATTCAAATCGTTCGCTTTGATCTCAATGGGAACACGTTCAATAATTTCTATACCATAACCCTGCAATCCCACGATCTTCTTCGGGTTGTTGGTCATCAGGCGAATCTTCCGCACACCGAGATCTTCGAGGATCTGCGCGCCCACGCCATAGGTTCGAAGATCCGCACCGAATCCAAGCAGGATATTGGCTTCGACCGTATCATGCCCCTGATCCTGTAGCTTGTAGGCGTGTAATTTTGCCTCTAAACCAATCCCCCGACCTTCCTGACGCATGTAGAGGAACACTCCCTTCCCCTCTTCCTCAATCATTTCCAGTGCGCGATCTCTTTGTTCACCACAATCGCAACGCTTGCTACCGAACACATCGCCGGTGAGACACTCGCTATGCACACGAACAAGCACCGGTTCATCTAGTGCCCATTCACCCTTAACCATCGCGACATGCTGCTTGTTATTGCCCGTCTCGCGGAAATGGACGAGCTTGAATTTGCCATACTTGGAAGGGAGCGGCACTTCAACGCGCCGTTCCACCAGTTTATCCTTGTGACGGCGATACTCGATCAAATCCTTGATGGTGTACATCCTGATGCCGGTCCGTTCACTCATCTTGGATAGTTCTGGTACACGCGCCATAGTCCCGTCATCGTGCAGGATTTCGCAGATCACTGACAGGCATTCCAATCCAGCGAGCACCGACAGGTCAGTAGATGCCTCGGTATGGCCAGCACGTCTCAACACACCACCCGGGGCAGCAATAATCGGGTGAATATGACCTGGACGGGCGAAATCTTCAGGACGTGACTTGGGGTCAGATGCCAGCAAAACCGTCGCCGCGCGATCAGGCGCGGAAATGCCTGTCGTTGTAACGCCAACACCGTCAATCGTGATAGTAAAGTTGGTGCTATGCAGCGCTGTGTTGTTAGAAACCATCTGCTGCAGATCGAGTTCAGCGGCACGCTTTTCGTTAAGCGTGAGACAAATCATACCCCGCCCCTCTTTGGCCATGTAATTGATAGCCTCAGGAGTGACCTTCTCTGCCGCCATCACCAGATCACCCTCGTTCTCACGGTCTTCGTCGTCCACCAGGATAATCATCTTTCCTTCACGAATATCTTCAATCGCCTACTCGAGCGGATGGAAAACCACTTCCTTTTTCACAATCACCGGCTCGGACGATTCAACACTTCCGTTAACCTTGCTGTCTGCACCACTCTCACTCATCCTTGTACTCCAATACTGTATCGTGGAAATGCTTTGTTGTTATCCAGTCGGTTCAGCTACTATGACTCTTGCCCACGTCATTCATGTCGTGGACGATCAACCGTGTGTTCTCGTCGCTCGTCTCTCGGGATTCGTCTCTCGGGTCTCAGGTCTCAAACTCACATTTGGTTCTTCTTTTCCTGTCCTTTTCTCCAGACTCCCGACTCCCGCCTCAAAACCCCGCCTGCCTGAGTTTGTCCATCGTCAGACCACCGCCGATGTGCGGATCGATCATGTTGCGCACGTACTTCGCTATCAAATCCCACTCCACATGGACCTTTTCACCCGTTTTCAATTGGCAGAGGGTAGTTTCTTTCCAGGTGTGCGGAATGATCTCAACTTCGAAGGCATCTGGGAGACGAGCAGCAACAGTCAAACTGACGCCGTTCAACGCCACCGATCCCTTCTCTACCACAAATGCCGCATCAGATTCCGGCAACTCCAGACGTAACCTGGTCGATCCAGCCAGCGCCTGTATTTTCTGCAAGGTGATCATGCCATCCACATGCCCTTGAACCAGGTGCCCGCCAAGACGGTCGGTTGGCCGCATCGCACGTTCGAGGTTTACCGGATCACCAGCCTTGTAATCACCGAGACGGGTGCGATTGAGGGTCTCACGTACCACCTCTACCGTGAAACTGCTCCGATTCATCGAGACAACAGTCTGGCAAGCACCATTTATCGCAATGCTGTCGCCGATCCTGACCGTTTCGTCCAGAATCTGATTAGCCTCGACGATGAGTGTTGCCCCGTCGCCACGCGGCGCATTCCCTCGAACGATGCCAATTTCTTCAATCAATCCGGTGAACATCAGCTTTTCTCCGAATGCAACACACGAGCGGCGATGTGCAGGTCATCACCAATCTTCCGCCACTGTATCGGCTGCAGGCGAATAGCATCATGGACTTTCAGAATTCCGAGATTATTGATCGCCTCGATGCCGGTTCCAATCAGCATCGGCGCAACAATCACCTCCACCTTGTCGACCAGATCCCGGTCCAGGAAGGATGTCCACACATGGCTGCCACCCTCGACCAGCAGAGAACCAACTCCCAGCTCACTCAGGATTCGGTGTACCTCACCCAGATCCACTCGCCCCTCATCCGGTCTCGTTTTGAACAACCTGACATTAGGTCGATTTGACCAGTCAGGATCATTTTCTCCCTCAAGACCAAATACCCAGGTTGGGGCGTCATCAGGATTGTTCAGCAGCTTGCATTCAGGGTCTATGCTGAAATGACTATCCAGAACGATTCGAATTGGATTACGTCCGGACACATGCCGCACCGTCAGGCTGCAATCGTCAGTATTCACTGTGCCAATTCCGACCAGGATGGCATCATGCGTGGCGCGGAGAAGATGAGCATAACGCTGACTCTTCTTGCCGGATATCCACTGGCTGTGACCAGTTACGCTGGCTATTCTGCCATCAAGAGACTGCGCTATTTTCAACGTAATCCAAGTCATCCCCGTGGCAGCTTTTTTGAGATATGGGAGGTTCAACTCTTCGGCCTCAGTCGCCATCAACCCTACTTCAACCTTCACCCCGGCTTCACGTAGTTTCGCAAACCCTTTCCCATTCACTTCGGGATTCGGATCTTCAATGGCAGCATATACTTTCACTATCCCGGCTTCGAGAATTCTATCCGTACATGGCGGCGTTTTCCCATAGTGGCAGCAAGGCTCCAGGTTCACGTATAGCGTAGCCCCATTCGCCTGTTTGCCGGATTTGCGAAGTGCATGAACCTCGGCATGTGGGCCACCAAAACGGCGATGATAGCCATCTCCAACGATCTGCCCGTCCTTGACAACCACCGCACCAACCATCGGATTGGGAGCTACCCAGGCCGCTCCACGTCGCGCCAGGGAAATCGCCCGAGCCATCATCAGTTCGTCTAAGCTCTTCTCTTTCAGTTTTCCTGCCCTCAATGAAAAAGCCCCAACGTATAAGCGTCGGGGCTGAGAGAAGGACGTGCTCCAAGGCATGCGTCAAATGTTCACATTGACCCACACCTGACGAGAGTGAGAACACTCGCGCCACTTGTCCGGGGATATAAGTATCCCCTGTCTTCTCTCATCCGGACTTTCACCGTCGGCACCGAAATTGCGTCGGTTCAGCCTGAAGAAGAGCCAGAGACTTTTTGATACAATCTCCATGCCTCTCCTCAGGGTCGCGGGCTTTAACCGCCGGTATGGAGTTTCACCATGCCCCGAAGACATCGAAAATATAGCTGGATACATGGCAAATAAGCAACGTAACGGAGAGGAAGCCATCAGGAGTATTAACGCTCAAATCTCACTTTCAAGAAACAGATTGCTGACCTGAATAAAACAATTTGGTGTCCGTTTGCTCTTGCGAAAAGCGGTTTGTGAGTGTACGTTCGGGACGTCAGCGATGACCGATTCAGGATAATGTTGAACCCGTTGATTCTTCTTGTTGAGTATTATCAGTGATTCGAGTGAAGAATCCTTGTTGATACCACCTGCGGCTGTTCTCAGGTTTGAACCATGATAGCTGATAGAGGAGGTAGGTCGTATGAGTGACCGAAGTTCAGCGATCTCAGAACTGAAAATGTCAACCGATACAACAGACAACAAACCACTTCAGTCCTCGTTTGCTCATCCCAGTCAACAGTCGTCTGAGAAGATCGGACTTGGGCTTCAAGAAGGCTATGAATCGAACTCGCTGCTAAATAGTGAGTTCGTAAAACCGGCTGATACAACACTGAATCGCATGAAAGCAGCCGTTGAAAAAATGAGTCAAGGCTTTGGCGCTTTTGGGAAGTTCATGTTCAGTGCCTTCAGTGTACTCATGTATGTGATTGGACTATTCGGATTCCTCTGCGGTGCCTCGGTTCCCCTCATTACCCTCTGGTTTTTCATGAAAGTGGATACCCAATTCCATTGGTGGCACTTTATACTTGGGATCGGTGGCAATATCGGTATCTTCGTCATGTCGATGACGATGATCCGCGATTTGTACGTACAGCCGTTGATTGAAAAGATTGAATCTGCTCAGGCTAGAGCTGAATGGGGTGAACCACCGGCACAATCATGAGATTGTTGTTCATGATCAATACGTGAGTTGTGAGTTGTGAGTTGTGAGTTGTGAGTTGTGAGTTGTGAGTTGTGAGTTGTGAGCTGTGGGCTGTGAGCTGTGAGCTGTGAGCTGTGAGCTGTGAGCTGTGAGCTGTGAGCTGTGAGCTGTGAGCTGTGGTCTGTGAGCTGTGAGCTGGGGGCTGTGTGCTGTGGTCTGGAAGCTGTGAGCAGTGAGCTGGAAGCGGAAAACAAAAAACAGTAAACAGCCACGGAAA
>CAJVXH010000040.1 GCA_913009835.1 uncultured bacterium | reverse complement strand
GGATAAACGAGGGATGTGCTCATTGCAACAATCAGTAGGAATTGAATAATCCGCTTCACTTCATCCTCCGAGCGGCGATTAGGTTAGTTGGAATGGGCAAAGATAAGAATTCTTGTGGGGTAGTGGGAAACTTGCCGAGGTGCCCCTGCGGGCTCTGCCAGCAGGGATGAATCGACGATGCGGGGATGCTTTTCCCTCAAAGTGTCCCTCTGGACGCTGGTTCTGAGGACACGTAACGGAGTAAGCGTTCTCGACTTGTGTCATCCCAACTTGACGCGAGTCGTGGCTGCCCTGGCTGAGTGAGATGCTGTTCATACGAGCCCCGAGGCGTGACGGGGTGTTGTCTTGCGTATCCGGCCCTTTTCATCTACATTGTGCGTTCGCTGGAAACAGCTAGAGTAGGGGCAGTAGCTCAGTTTGGTTAGAGTATCGGCCTGTCACGCCGAGGGTCGCGGGTTCGAGTCCCGTCTGCCCCGCCAGAAACGCGTCCTTATTGGGCGCGTTTCTGCATTAGTGCAATTACCGTCCGGCGTCTCCGAATCTGCTTTTTTCTCCTCAAAGTGCTGTGTACTTTCCTCGAGCTGTTGGGGATGGGGCATGTTGCAGCCATCACCCCAGCCAAGCTCTGTGCGAATGGCCGGAGCGCTTTACGTCTACAATGCTACAAAAGGAGGGCGCCATGCAGAATACCGCAACAAAGTCAACCGAATACATGGATATGGAAGCGCAATATGGCGCGCATAATTATCATCCATTGCCCATTGTGATAGCAAAAGGGCAGGGTGTCTGGGTCTGGGATCCGGACGGCAACAAATACATGGATTGCCTGGCCGCATACAGCGCTCTCAACCAGGGATACAATCATCCTCGTATCATGAAGGCAGCACGTGATCAGATGGAAACTGGTGTCACCCTGACCAGCCGAGCTTTTTACAACCCACGCCTCGGTGAATTCCTGAAAAAAGTAGCTGAGATCAGTGGTCATGACCGCGCCTTGCCGATGAACACCGGCGCCGAGGCTGTCGAATCTGCTATCAAGATGGCTCGCCGTTGGGGTTACGATGTCAAGGGCGTTGCGGATGACAAGGCCGAAATCATCGCCTTCAACAACAATTTTCATGGTCGCACGACCACTATTGTGGGCTTCAGTTCGGACAAGGAATACCAGAAGGGATTCGGGCCATTTACACCTGGTTTTACCCTCGTTGACTACGGAGATGTCGAGGCTTTCAAGGCCGCTATTAACGAGAACACCGTGGCCATATTGATTGAGCCCATACAGGCCGAGGGCGGTATCCTGATCCCACCAGCAGGTTACATGAAGGAGATGGCTGAGATCTGTAAGGCCGAGAATATTCTCTTCATGGCTGATGAAATTCAGACGGGTCTTGGGCGTACAGGCAAGATGTTCGCGATGGAGCACGAAGGTGTGCAGCCTGATGTTTATCTGCTCGCCAAGGCGATCAGTGGCGGTTTCATGCCGGTGTCGGTGGTAACGGCGAACAAAGATCTTATGGACGTGTTCGATCCGGGTTCGCATGGTAGCACCTACGGCGGCAATCCTCTCGGTGCCGCGGTGGCGACTGAGGCGATCAATGTGCTGATCGATGAAAAACTTTGCGAGGCAGCGACAGAACTCGGTGATTATTTCGTAGGCAAGCTGAGAGCGATTGACAGCCCGCATGTGAAAGAGATCAGGGCTCGCGGTTTGCTGGTTGGGGTTGAGATCAAGGCAAGCAGTGGTGTAGCCCGTCCCTTCTGCGAAAAGCTGAAGGAATTTGGCATCCTCGCCAAGGAGACACACGCCAGTGTAATCCGTTTCGCACCTCCACTGGTGATCACCAAAGAAGAGATCGACTGGGCGCTGGAACGCATTGAAAAGGTTCTGACTACTGACGCTCCAGTCTGATTCTGTTGTATTGATGAATAACTCTCCATGCCGAATTGTTCTCGTGATGATTCGGCATGGCGTTTTCTAGTTCCGCACTTTCCTTTATATTGCTGTGATCCTGTCGAATCGATAGTTGAGTCAACCAGAGTTTCATCAACCAACGCGAGGCTGTACAAATGCGACGTCTGCATACCATTCGTGTTATGCCATCTCTACCTGAACCAATTCAACGTTTGCGGGCTCTCGCATTCGATTTGCACTGGAGTTGGAACAAAGATGCTATTGACCTCTTCAGCCGCCTCGATCCTTACCACTGGCGGGAGGTTGGTCAGAACCCGATTCGTCAGATAGCGGAACTCCCTCAGGAAAAACTTGAGAATGCGGCAAAGGAAGACGCCTTCCTGAATCTCTTGGATAAAGTGACCCAAGACTTCAATACCTATCGTGAAGAATCGGCGTGGTTTCAGTCCGCAAATCCTGAAGAATCAGATCTGAAGGTCGCCTATTTCTCAGCCGAATTCGGTATACATGAGTGCCTCCCGATGTATTCTGGAGGTCTCGGGATTCTGGCTGGAGATCATCTGAAGGCTGCCAGTGATCTATCGATTCCCCTGGTTGGGGTGGGGCTGTTTTACCGGCGTGGGTATTTCCGTCAGTATCTGAACGCTGATGGGTGGCAACAGGAGAATTACCCCAGATACAACACGTTTAATCTTCCAATAACCCAGGTGATGGGGGAGGACGGCGAACCGGTGATGTTCCGGATGCCGATAGCCGGGCGTGAGGTCATAATCCAGATATGGATTGTCAAGGTTGGTCGAATTGATCTCTATCTGCTTGATACCGGCCATGCTGACAATCACCCTGATGATCGTCGTATCACCGATATTCTTTATGGTGGTGACACCGAGATGCGCATCCGTCAGGAGATAGTGCTGGGTATCGGTGGGATGAAGGCGCTGGCTGAGCTTAAAATTGAGCCGACGGTGTTCCATATGAATGAGGGCCACAGCGCTTTTCTGTCGTTGGAACGTATCCGTCGTAGAATGGATGATCACCAGTTGACTTTCAATGAGGCGCTTGAGGTGACACGGGTATCACACGTGTTCACCACTCACACACCTGTCCCGGCTGGCATTGACCGTTTCAGCCAGGAACTCGTCAACAAGTATTTCAAGGATTTCTGGCCACAGCTCGGGTTGGATTATGACCGTTTCATGAGTCTTGGCGGTGCTAACCCGAAAGATCAGACGTCCCCGTTTAACATGGCGACGATGGCTATCAATCTGTCAGCATATGTCAATGGAGTCAGCAGGTTGCACGGTGAGGTTTCGCGAAAGATGTGGCGTCATAAATGGCCGTCACTCGACCTGAACGAAATCCCTATTGACTTTGTTACAAATGGGGTTCACGCCGAGAGCTGGTTATCACCAGAAATGGTTCACGTGTTTGATAGATACCTCGGTGCAGACTGGAAGGATAGTAGTCAGGATACTGAGGTTTGGAAACACATCGCCAAGATTTCAAACGAAGAATTGTGGCGTGCCAAGGAACGTTCTCGCCAACGTTTGGTCGTCTTCGCCCGTGAACGTCTGGCCAGTCAGCTGGAGCAGCGTGGTGAATCGAGAGTTACAGTTGAGCGGGCATCGGACGCACTTGATATGGAGACTTTCACCATAGGTTTCGCTCGTCGATTCGCAACCTACAAACGCGCCAACCTGCTGTTCCTCGATCAGGAACGACTTCTCCGTTTGTTGACAGATCCTGATCGACCGGTGCAGTTAATCCTGGCGGGCAAGGCGCATCCCAAGGATGAACCCGGCAAGAACATTATCAGGGAAATCATCCATGTCGCGCGTGACGCGGGAGTGCGTGACAAGATCGTCTTCCTGGAGAATTATGACATAAATGTTGCCCGGCACATGGTGCAGGGGACAGACATCTGGCTGAACACACCGCGGGTTCCGATGGAAGCCTCTGGCACCAGCGGCATGAAGGCGGTGCTCAACGGCACTCTGCATGTCAGTACTTTTGACGGTTGGTGGGCGGAAGGCTATTCTCCGGAAATTGGGTGGACAATTGGACATGGCGAGATGTATGACGAGCCGGAGGAGCAAGATCAGATAGAGTCAGAATTGTTGTTCGACCTGCTGGAGAAGGAGATCGTTCCAACTTTTTACGACCGACCCCAGGGGAGAGTGCCACGCAATTGGACTGATATGATGAAGAGTTCATTGCTGCGCAACTGTCCGTTCTTCAATACCAATCGCATGGTGCGTGAGTACACAGAACGCGCCTATTTGCCTAATCACCGGCAGTGGCGTAAAATGGTTGCCGATGACTATGCACCCGCTAAAAAATTAAGTGAGTGGAAGGAAAAAGTGCGCCAGGGATGGGGTGGAGTGCGCGCTACCAACGTCCAACTTGAATCTCCTGAACAGCTGACCGTTGGCGGGCAGGTTCAGGTACATTCATCCGTATACCTTGGCAAGCTGAAGCCAGACGATGTTCAGGTTGAGATATACATGAGCCGTGATATTGACGATACTCTTCATCAAGGATATCATCCGATACTGATGGAGGCAGGCGACAAACAGGATGATGGATCCTACCACTATCACGGATCCCTCGACTGTCATCGCTCAGGAGCGTATTCGTTGTCGGTGCGTGTGCTACCCAGGCACGAACTGCTACGTTCGCCCCATGATCTACAGTTGATTTCCTGGGAAGAATAGTCTTGCTACATGCCCACGACATTCATGTCGTGGATAATCCGACGATGAATATGCCCCTGTTACCGCCGCAGGCGAAAGCAGGGTTGATCCGCAAGTTACAAGGTGCCTGTTTGATTTATCAGGACTCAGGACAGTCGTTAAATGATCCCTGCGAACCGCCAAAAAGACGGCGGGTCACAGGGGCATATATCATAGCTGAGTTATCTGGATAACCGGATGCATGCAAGTAGATGTTCAGGGGGAAGGAGTGGGATTACCAAGACCATCCAAACAATAAAATAACCGGAAGACCCCAAATTATACATAACGTACCTTATCGGGGACTAGCTGTGAATGTGGGAATGTGCCGGGCGGCGTGTTGGAAAGCCTGCTGCCAGCCCGACAGCGTTCTCCCCGAACCTGTCACGCAGGCTATCCACTGCGTTGAACAGGTCGTTTCGTATTGTTCGACGCTTTATTTGGAAGATGTCATCCTGGACGCCATGCGGCTCCCCCGGTCGGATCAATCCTGCCACCGACACTCCTACCAGACGTACAGCAATGCCATCCTCTTCACGCCAGACATCATCCAGCAGTGAACGGACAACCGAGTATATCTCTACCGGGTCATCTGTCCAATCTTTGAGAACTCGTTGATGGCTGTGGGTGGTGAAATCATGTGTGCGAAGTTTCAGGGTGACTCGCCGTCCGAGATAATTATCCCGACGCATTCTACGGCAGACTCGCTCGCATTGTGCCAGTAGTTGGCTGTGAATACGTGTCTTGTCATGCACATCAGCGTGAAATGTATGCTCATGTCCTTTGGATTTATCCTCAACATGTCGTTCGATGGCCACATCATCCACTCCAGTTGCTCCAGCCATCTTCAACGCCAGATCATTGCCGTACTTTCCCAGTTTCATCTGCAACAGTGATCTTGGTGCGTCAACCAACTGTTGTACTGTGTGGATATCCAGAGCGTTCAGCAACTTCTCTGTCGCAGGACCAACTCCGGGGATCTTCTTTATTGGCAACGGTCCCAGCCTGCTGGCGACCTCATGTGATTCAATTATTGTCAATCCATCCGGTTTATTGAGGCCAGACCCAATCTTGGCAACGACTTTGGATGGGCCAATCCCGACTGATGCAGTCAAGTTCAGGTTACGCTTTACAGCTCGTTTAATGGCTTCACCATATGCCTTCAAGCTGCCGTACAAGTGAATACAGCCGGTTGCATTCAAGAAGGCTTCATCGATGCTATACGGTTCTACTTCCGGGCTGAATTGACGTAATATCTCCATCAATTCCAGCGAAACCCAAGTATATTTCCCACCTTTGGTGCTCACATGGATGGCATCGGGACACAGTCTGTCGGCCATTGTGACTGACATGCCTGCGTGTAGACCATAGCTTCGTGCTATGTAGTTGGCAGTTGTTATGACCCCTCGACTCCCTTTCGGGCCGCCGACCACCACTGGTTTTCCGCGCAAACTGGGATTGTCTCGTTCTTCAATCGCAGCGAAGAAGGCGTCCATATCCACATGGACCACCGTTTTCGCATTCCGGTGGTTCGGTTCGAACTGTCCCCGTGAATGCTTGCGGCTTGCGGATTCCAGCCGTTCTCTGACTTCAGCTCGCATCATTGTTTATACTCAGTATATCTATCCAGTTTATTCAGTCGATAGACATGCCCCTGTTACGACCGAAGGTTATAACAGGGTTGTGATCCGCATGTTTCCCAATACGCGTCTGTTTTCTCAGGACTCGGGTCAGATAATCCCTGCGAACCGCCAAAAAGACAGCGGGTCACAGGGGCATGTTACAAACGTCTGAGTATGGATAATCCGCCTCTACAAGCCTGCACAACCCTATCCAACCAGGCATACCCGGCTCAGTGTCCAACCTCGGGTGTCGCTGTTGTAGGTCAGTTCGTAGACATCCGGCCCGGTGGTCATCACGGAAAAGTGGTAAAACCGTGTTTGACCCTGGTCGGAAACCCATTCGCCGTTCACTCTCTGTATTCGGTACACTCGTTCCCGCCAGCGGAATTTGAGCGGGTTGATACGTCCATCCCGAAACAGGGCGATGAGTTCGATTCTGTCACCGATGTCTTCGTACCGCATTAGACTGAAAACCCCTACCGTTTGCTGGTTTGAGATGGAATCTCTTACTCGGCCTACACAAATGTTCAGTTAAAAGATAGGGCTATTTAGCGATGAAATCAAGGAGAAAACTGAATTCGTTGAACAAAAGTACAGGGAAGGCTCTACCCTGCATGGTAGCTAGAAAAACGTTCCAATTCGGATACGAAATAGCAGCCCATCGGAGGGATAACGGGCACTACGCATTATTTCAGCGCGTACCATATCTCGGTAGGGCACATGGATAATTAACCCGACGCCGTAGGCAACATCCCAACCATCGGTATCATCGCTGTCTGAATAGGGGGAGGGTTCCTCCACCCCACCGACCACGCCGTAATCGGTGAATATCGTTGTGGAAATGCCGAACTTGAGGTTGCGCGTGTACTGATTAGTCCGTTCCCAGATATTGAAGGTGTAATATTTGAGGGGTAGAATGTCTGTGCGAATTTCTGCGCTGGACAGTACCCGCCACCGTCCCTCAAACACTCTCAGCATTGAGGTGCGGATTCCATTTTCCCGGTCCAGCAGCACACGTTCATACAGTGGAATGCTGCCAGTGTAGCTTGATGCACGAACTCTACCGGCCAGGTGCAGACGTTGCCAGGGGGTATAATATGAGGTCAGGTACACCTCAGGCTTGAGGTAGCTGGTGCCGGGATGGTTCAATCCAACCCCGGATCCTAATGTCAGGCGGTACAGGTAAGCGTTGTCCGGCCACGCTTTATAGGTACGGGTGTCCCGTTGGAACGCAATCTCCATCTCACCGATCAGGTCTTCGCCGGTTTCTGATTGGGTAAGCGATAGATGTCGTCCATCATCCGACTCGAAAGCTCGCGAACGAGCTCGGACTTTCATCCAGGCATTGTTCTCGAGATTGAAGCGATAGCCGACCTGAGCGCCCAGCAATCGTTGCCGACTTTTCACACCTTCACGATCCCTGAGGAATCGCGGCTCATCCTCGTTGATGAAGTTGGCCTTGACATTCAGTGCCCAGTTGGGATTGTCCACATTCAGGTATGGGATGTCCCATTTGAACTCAAATCCGGTGATGTAGCCGTATCGTCCGCTGATTGAGAGGAGTTCCCGCCGTCCGCGGAAGTTTTCGTGTGAAACTATGCCGCCAAATGATGCCCGGGTCGGATCGTTCTCGTCGATGGCCAGGTATACTCCCGGCCAGATGTACCATAGCTCGGTAACTTCCACTATGAGGGCGGTCCGATTCTGAATCATCGACCCGAGCTTGAGTTTGGCCCGGCTGAACAGGTGCAGCGATTCCAGGCGTTCCTCGTCCCGTTTCATGGCTTCGGGTGAAGCAATATCTCCTGATTCCAGCTCCATCTCGGCGAAAATCACAAACGCTTCGGTTGTCTTGTTACCCACCACGATTACCGAATCAATGACTGGGTCTACATATGAAGACTGGACGAGTTGAATGCTTGGGTCGAACCGGACGCGCTCAGGATTCACCCCGCCTATTCTATTTCGCTGGCTGGAATCTGCGGGTGATAATGCCTGATTGAGGGATATTATCTGATCAGGTACCTCGGCGAACACAGGCGTCAAGAGTGATCCCAGGCTCAGCGTCAGCAGAATCAGGAACACGGAGATATTTATCAGCGGAAACGTCTTGCTATTTCCATAGTTGCTGCGTGGCATCAGTTTTCGTTCTCACTCAAATGTGCGTAACCCGTCATCCTGAACGTCACACTCGTCATCCTGAACGAAAGTGAAGGATCTCGGTGTTGACTTTCGGATAATCCCGACTTGTCGAGCAAGTCGGGGCAAACTCGTGTCATTGATCATATAATCCGCGCTTGTCAAGCAAGCACGGGCCTATAACTCAGCGTGTAACCTTTCACTCATGAAGCAGGAATTATGATTCACCAGCGGTATACAACCACTGCTTCCACCCTGTCCAGTCTGTTTCGTGCGCTGGGACTACTACTGTCCACGTTCTGTAATACCACCTCCACCGCGACCCGCAAATTGATCAGTCTGAGTGTTTCCAACCGGAAGAATGGACCGGTCACCTGGTAGGTGTTAATCCTGCTGCGGAGGGTACTACCATCCGGCGCGAGGTCAAAACGGTCTTCCTCTCTGCGGTGCGAACGATATCCAGCTTCGATCAACAGATGTGACCAGTACAGTTTTGCCAGGGATGCTGACCAGAACATCGCACGCTTCTCGTCTGACACTTCCTGGATGAATTCATCCCAGTGCAGACGGCCTCGATCTTCCAAATCCAGCCTGCCGGAGAATTTGCCATCCAGGTTGAGGGGTAGTGGCACATTGACCGTGTCCGCAGCTGACCATCTTCTATAGACATTGCTACGAACTGTCCCTGTCCCCTCTTCGAAATCGTAGTCCGAGTAGTTCGCGAGGATTTCGAATACTGCGTGGTTTCGCCAGCCAGTGGATGGTATCCACTCAACGCCCGGACTGATACGGAATACACGGTTCCAACGATTGTCAGCGGAGCGTTGCTCGTGCATGTTGACCAAGTGATCCAGCAACACCAGGGCATCGACAGTGAGTTGAGTCCTGTCCATGACACGGTAGCTGGCAGCGGAGCTGAATCTATGGATGAGACGATCACGATCTGAGGTTTCCATGCTATCCGGTGAATCGTACTTCCATTTCTCGGTGCTTATCCTGAATGTGAGGCTGTCTGGTCCTTGTCGTCGCTCGAGATTCAGTGCGAGTATTTGATTTCGGCCGAGAATGAGATCGCCGTATGTGCGATCCTCAAGCCCATATTGGTATGATAAATCTCCATACCAGTTTCCCCTCGATCCACGGGCGGTGAAACGATTGATCAGATCCATCTCATCACCCGGTCCGGGTCCGCCTCCTCGATAATCCACCGCAGTTTTTCGATAGCTGAGCTCGTAGATACCTGTTATTTGAGAGTTAACCGGACCGATGAGGCGATTGTCTATTCGGATCTCTTCGCTGACACGGCTGACGGTCTGTCCACTTGTACCGAAGAACAGGTCAGTACGTCGGTTACGCCAACTCGTTGCGAGCTGGTTAGTGGCATCACCGAACTGGTTCATGGTCAGGCCACGGGCAAAAACGTGATGGTTCTGGCGGCTACCGTATTGGTTCAGCCAACCATCTGCTTCAACATCAAATCCACTGTCGAGAGCATTTCCCCAATAGAGTCCGCTGCTCCCGGCAAAACCTTCACCGCTCCCTTCGATTTGATCATCGAATGAACCACCGACTAGCAGTTTGCTCTCAAAATTGGGGCGTGGAGCGTATTGGACACCAGCTCGGGTGGTTGCGCGGGCGATGCGTGAATTCTGACCGATGGATAGAGCCGTGGTGTTGAGGGAGGAATCATTCAGCAAATAATCTTCAGGGTTGATGCTGCTCTTTCCTCTGTCTCTGATATATCCGGCTTCGCTGTCGCGGAAATCCTGCCCGACCATCTCCACCAACAGGCTCAGTTCATCGTTGAACCGGCGTGAGAGGTCCAGGCTGGTACTGAAATCAGTTTTCCACTGTGATTTGTATCCGGGAAGGCGTCGTTGGGTGAGTGAACCGTATCCTGATGAACGAAGCGAGTATCCGGATTCCTCAACACGGAGTGTTTCCTGCACCCGCCATAGCCTGGTGTCCAGCTCCTGGCGGTAGTTAGCAGTGAGAGAATCGCTGACCTGAGCGATGGATAACCCAGGCAATATGAGGAACAGAGCTACACATCTTCGAAAAGTGCGGATCACACCTCTTCATCTCGTTTTGGATCACTCACGATCTGGTCTGTTATGTCCGGGCGCTTGTCTTCGTCGTGCAGAGGATGCAAGCGAATCCCCAACTTTCTTGCGGCTGCGCGTGATCCACCTCCAGCTCGCCCTACCAGCGCTCCTGCTGAGATTATCAGTTTCAGCGCCTCTTCAACCGACATGTTCAGGAAAGCGACCTCTTTTTTCGGCACGAATAATAAATAGCCGGAGGTTGGGTTTGGTGTGGTAGGGATGAATATGCTGATCACATCTTCTGCGATAGCATCTTGAGGAGCTCCCCGTGTATCCTGGGTAACAAACCCAATGCTGTACATGTGTCTTCGAGGGTATTCCACCATAACCGCGTATTTGAAAACTTCCTTCTGACCACCGAGCAGTGCCTGTGAGATTTGTAGAATGGCGCCGTATACCTTGTTCACCAGAGGGATTTTGTCAAACCACTTGTTAAGCAGAATTACAAGCCGATTGCCAAGGTACAAGTGTGACAGCCAGCCCGTGGCCATGACCAGCAGAATCAGGGTGATGAACCCGATTCCGTAGATGATCTGGGTCTCGAAAAACGGAATCCCGATGATCTCACCCAGCAGATACTGGATAGGGCGACCGAGCAGGCTATCCATCAGGATGAACAGATTGACGATGATCCACAACGTTATCATCACCGGCCCGAGTACCAGCAGGCCAGTGATGAAATATGTGCGGAATCGTTTGAACTCAGACGGAGTCTCGGTTGTTTCCGGAGTATCAGCCATTTTGTGTCACTTCAAGTATTTGAACAGTTCGGTGTTTGGAGGAAGGACGAGTGTTGTATTTTCGTCCAGAGCTATCCTGTACATTTCCAAGGTGCGCGAGAAATCATAGAAATCAGGATCACGGTTGAAGGCTTCCGCATAGATAGCGATAGCCTGGGCCTCAGCCTTACCTCTGGTAATCTTGGCTGTCTTATAGGCATCTGCCATGATAACCTTGATTTCCTTGTCCGCTGTAGACCGTATCACCTGGGCTTGTTCTTCACCCTCACTGCGATACAGGTTTGCAATGCGCTGCCGCTCGGACCGCATCCGTTGATAGATAGCTTCCTCGTTTTCAGGGGGAAGATCTGTGCGTTTGATGCGCACGTCCAAGATTTCAATGCCGTAGTCTAAAGATTTTTCGTTGGCACTGCGGGCAACAGAAATCATTATCGCTTCGCGGTTGGCTGAAACGATTTCCTCCATATCGTGCTTTCCAAGCTCACGCAGCAGATCGGAGTAAATTAAGTCGTCAAGACGTGCCTGTGCGGCTGATTCAGTTCTAACTGTCTGCCGATAAAGCAATGGGTCGGTAATACGCCAGCGGGCGAAAGAGTCGATCACCATATTTTTCTTGTCTTTGGTGACGACGATGTTCGGCAGGCTGTCATAGATCAGGAGACGTTTTTCAAAACGCTCGATAGTACGGAAAGGCGGTGGGAATTTGAAATGTAAACCAGGTTCAGTTATAGCGATCAGTGGCTTACCGAACTGTAATACCAGCACCTGTTCTGTTTCATCCACCGTAAACGTGATCAGGTTCACCACGATCAGTGCGAGCCCGATTCCGATAATCAGGCGTGTGATGGGTTTCATCGTCCACCTCCAGTCCCGCCTTGCGGGTTAGGTGAAGTAACTCCTGTTTGAGATGGCACTTGCGGTCCGATAAGGTTTATCAGATCTCCTCCATTTGGAGTTTGAACGATGTACTTGTTTATTCCCGGCAGTACAGCTTCCATGGTTTCCAGCAACATACGTTTCCGGGTCACTGCAGGTGATCTTTTATATGCGGCAAGCACCGTTTTGAAGTTCTCCGCATCACCCTCAGATTGCTTTACCCGCTCTGCAGCATAACCCTCTGCTTCGAGTATCATCTGTTCGGCTTCACCACGCGCTCGCGGAATCAGGTTGTTTGCGTAACCCTGCGCCTCGTTAATCAGGCGTGATTTATCCTCTTTGGCGGAAGCGACTTCACGGAATGCATTTGCTACCTGCTGTGGCGGGAGGACATCCTTGAGCTGAAGTTGCGTAACACTCACTCCAGTTTCATAGCTATCGAGGATTTCCTGCAAATGGATCATCGCTTCGGTCTGGATCTCGCCTTTGCCGGACGTCAGGGCTTCATCGATGCTATGCTGGCCAACAACCTGCCTGATTACCGCCTCTGTGGCGACGTGGATAGTCTCCTCAACATCTCTAACGACAAACAGGTATTTCACCGGATCGTTGATCTTGTATTGCACGATCAGGTCGATGTCAATGATGTTCAGGTTACCGGAGAGCATCAACGATTCCTTGGGAACGTCAATGGTCTGACCACGACGTTGATCGTCGCGGAATCCGACCTCAATGCGTTTTACTTCGGTAACCTTCGGCTTTACGACTGTCTCAATCGGCCAGGGAATGTTGTAGTTCAGTCCGGACGATTCGAGACGAGTGAACTCTCCGAACGTACGAATAACCCCTGCCTCATCCGGACCGACAACGTGGAATCCTGTTGCCAGCCAGATGATAACGATGACAACTACCAGTCCGATCCCGCTCTTGCCGAACAGTTTTCCGAAGTCGGGTAATCGTACTACCTCATCCCCGATCTGGTAGTGTTTAAATGGTATGTTCATCCGCGCAACCCCTTTTGTAGCCTGCGGTGATCTTGTGGCGTGGCTTAATACCAGCGTACGCCATACTGGATAAAGTGACCGAAAAATTCTCGGTTATGATCGTAAATCACTGAATAGATGAATTCGAAACGCCCTGTCTCGTCGCTGCGAAGTACGATGCCGCCGGTGTAGAACCAGTTGTCTGGTTCGTGAATGTATCCACCCAGAACATGAATCTTGCTCTCTCCGCCGAATTCACCGCCGATGCGGTAGCGATCTTTTACTGTTTCCCAGTCATCACCCTTGTACCACAGGACGGATGTTGACAGGACCAACAATCCGCCAGCGCCGTAGGAGGCACCGTATTCTATGCGTTCTCTAACGCTTTCCAGCCCATTGTTTCCAATGGTAACGCCTCGGGCAACAATTCCTAACGTGGCGCCGGATGGATGACGTGCGAGAAAACCAAAATCAAGCGGCATTTCGAATTCCCACTTGCCATCACCTCTCTTCTCAAAGGCGAAGTGAATTGTCGCTGCGCCCGGAGTACTGTCTGTGAAATTGAATGCGACTGGCAGACCCAGGTCGAGATAGTGTCCGTTGTCCCCATCCGGCGCGGTGTAATCCCAACCCTGCGCTACTAAAGCCGCTGGAACTCCATACGCGGTCTCTTTATTATAAAAGTGCACCCACCAACTGGCGGGAGTATCAACAAACTGAACTGGTTGAATCCCAGCCCCCATGGTCAGAGTCTGCCATACCAGGGACGCCGGATTATGATAGATAGCTTCCGGCCCCATCCACATAGCCGCAGAGGCTGCACCCATACCGACATGGCGCGCTCCAACCGGATCAAATGGATATTGCGAGGCAACGGAGCGGTTTGCCACAAGTAACATCCCGATGAGTAATAAAAGTAGTGCGAAAGCATGGTTGGGTGCGGGTATCTTCATTACGCTAAAGTACATTGTAATGATGACCCGGACAAACATTATCGCTCGTCAACCGGGGCACTTCATCCAATCTCAGATAGTAGGTGATAACTTATCTTCTCGCTATAAAAAGAATGGGTTGACAGGGTCATTCGCTTGCAGGTTACTCTCCCGATAACCTACCTTACACCATTGAAAACAGGATGTGTTTCTGTCCTGTGTAACCATTGCTTCAGAACTCAAGTAGGGAGAATATATATCATGCGCACCGCACTGCTGACTCTGAGCCTTATGCTTATTGCTGCTTCTGCGTTCGCTCAACCAGTTCCTGCCGAATTCTACCATTCGCTTGATGAGTTATACCAGGAGCTCTATGATCTGGAAGCTGCTTCCCCTGAAAGGATTGCGGTCGATTCAGTAGGTCATAGCGAGCAGGACAATTTGCCCATCCTGCTGGTGAAGATTTCCGATGATGTTGCTGTGGATTATGATCGACCGACTGTATTGATAGTCGGCCACATCCATGGTGAAGAGATTCTCGGTATCGAAATTATTCTGGAAGCGATCACTCAACTCACCACCGATAACCATTCTGAGTTTCGTGGTAGACGCGAACAATTGGAGATGTATTTCATTCCAACTATGAATCCGGAAGGGTTACAGGTGGTCTTTGGCGATGGTCCTGGCCTGGTTCACGGTCCTGATCGCAGCTATCGCAAGAACAAACATATCAACATGAACGATGGCGTCTTCAAATACCAGGTAGGTTTGGGGAACGACACATCTGGCGTTGATCTCAACCGTAATTGGGGTCTGAACTGGTTCCACGGCGACTCTCTGTTTCACTATCTGGATGAGGCTGAACGTTACGATTATTATCGCGGTGCGCATCCATTCAGTGAGTCTGAAACTCGAGTTGTGCGTGAAATGCATGAGCTGGTGCAACCCCTCTATGGAATCACTTACCACTCCTCACGATCTGGTACATTTTCTGAAAAACTGTACTACCCCTGGAAATATGGGGGTGAACAAACGCCGAAGTATGCCCCAGACATCGATGTTTTGAGCGACATCGGAGATAACTGCGCCGCTCAGATTATTGCCACCGATGGCGGCCACTATGTACCAGCTCCTTCCTCGGGCAGGAATGCCAAGATGCACGATTGGACTTACGCCGCAGGGAACTGGATCAATCTTGAGATTGAGGTTGGACTCGCCGTTCTGCAACCAGATGATGAAGCTGCTAAGGACCAGATTGTCGAAGGTAATCTACCGGGTATCTATTACCTGATGGATCGTGCTCGTGGTCTGGAGGATATCCCTGGTTCATCCGGATACCTTGAAGTACATGTACAGGATCAACAGGGACAACCACTTGTCGCTGAAGTGTTTACCCCGGATTTCTGGGATGGATACTTGAGTCCTCGTTACACTGATCCTATCTTCGGTGTCCATCGCCGCCCCTTGCTGAGTCAGAACCACACCATTATCACTCGAGCATTCGGATATGGGCCGGACACTTCCGTCGTGTATGTTGGTCCTGACGGCCCTTCTCCCTACACCATCACACTTACCCGCAAGCCGCATAGCTGGTTACATTTGCGTGCCATTGATGTGAACGAAGACGCGATTCCAGCCACATTTATAGTTCATCGTGACTTCGGATCTGATACGCTGGATGTTCCAACCGGTGACTGGGGTGGAAACATGCCCCACGGTGATTACACCGTTGAAATGTGGTCAGATGGGTACATTCCCAAGGTAGAATCGTTCACAATGGACGGAGCGTTCTACTTACGATTAGGGCTAGTTGAACCGGATAACATTGTTTTCGATGATTTTGAAGCCGGAGTGCCGCCGCGCTGGACAAATACCGGTGATTTCGATTGGGCACAATCCGGGTTCGAGAGTTATTCCGGTGATTATTCTCTCAAGAGTGACCCGGATTTATTCCTCGATGTGAATACTACCGGGACGGTTACGGTTCACTACGATATCCCGACGGGATTAGAGTCACTCGCTCTAACCGGCATGGTCAACTACGATTTGGAACCGGATTACGATTTCTGTTACGTTCAGATCAGCTCTGATGGATCCAACTGGACGGATGTTGACACCTATAATGGCGTGAGCGACTGGCGTCAGTTCCTGATTGAATTGCAGGACTACCTCGATGAGGACGATGTCTACGTCCGCTGGACTGTAACTACAGACGAATCCGAGAATGACCGCGGTGTGTTCCTCGATGATATGGCGCTGTTGTATTCATCGGAATTCCTTAGCGTGGATGAAGAAACCGTTCGTCCGCTGACCTGGACATTCCATCCAGCTTATCCGAACCCGTTCAACCCCAGCACACGTCTCAGCTTCGACCTTGCTGAAGCTACTGATGTTACCCTCATCGTATATGATCTGACAGGCCGCGAAGTTGTGCGGATTGTGGATGACCATTTGCTGGCCGGTCCGCATCACACCGATCTGGATATGAGTAGTTTTGCCAGTGGGATGTATTTCGCACGTATCAACGCTGGTCCGATGAATGAGACCAAAAAGATAGTGTTGATGAAGTGATTCATCGCGCTAGCTTTGCGTTAGCGACGACATATCTTGCCACGGACTTCAGTCGTGGTATATGGTTCAATGAAGTATACAGGGATTCAGCAATCGCCGAAGAGGTCACCGCGTGAAATCCTCTTTGATCAGCACTACTCCAAGCAATACTGGCACTTTTCCGCAAGTCTTCTTTCAGGAATGGAAAACAGCGGCATTGATCTTCGCAGGTTCGATGCTGCTTCGAGTGATCTATCTGTTGAGTCTGGGCGATGACCCCTGGTTACATTATCCGATTGTTGATGAGGTTATTTACCAGGACATGGCTATTGCCCTGATGAAAGACCCCTATTCCCTTTTTCCATTCTTCCGTCCTCCGTTGTTCCCTGCATTGTTAGCCGTCTGGTACACTTTGGTAGGTGTTGGCGATAGTTTCATCGATGTTCGCTTGTTGAACGCGTTTCTCGGGTCTGTTTCCATCGTTCTGGCCTATTTCATAGCTCTCAGATTCTTCGATCGGAAGGTCGCGATAATATCCTCAGCAATATCATCGACGGCTGGTATTCTCGTACACCTGCACACTTCCGGCCTGACCACTTCAGCCTTTATGGTGTTGTTCCTCGGATCGATCCTGCTGATGATAACTTCTTATGATCGGGACAATCCATCATCCATCATATATGCGGTACTGGCGGGATTACTGCTTGGGCTGTCAGCTCTGGGGAGACCTGTTTCATTAATCCCTGCTGGAGCTGTATTTGTGTGGATCGCCTTCAGCAAGGATATGCGAATATCGCATCGTGTGGTTGGTATTTCATCGATGGCATTTGGAATACTCCTCGCGATTCTTCCGGTTAGTATTCTCAATGCAACTCATGGTGATTACGTACTCATCTCCAATAATGGCGGGGTGAATTTTTATTTCGGTAATAACGTTGAATCTTCCGGGTACTCAGCTGTACACCCTGATCTGGGTCTGGGTTGGTCCATGGCCGGGGCTGAAGAATATGCCAGCCAAGCGGCCGGACGTCAGCTTAAACCTTCCGAAGCCTCAAGCTGGTATTATCAGGAAGGTATTAAAAACTGGACCGAATACCCGACAAAGATGACCGGTCTCTGGCTGAAGAAAGTGGTGTTATTGTTGGGCGGAATAGAGATCAGCAACAACGGTGATTTGAACTTTTTTGCCGCCAACCGACCCCTGTTGCGCATCCTGCTGTTCAATGGTTTCTGGTGGATCATCCCCTTATCACTGGTTGGGATCGGCTTAACCTGGCGCAATCAGAATCGTTCATTCCTGGTATTAATCATCGGTTCATACTTGTTCACGGTAAGCCTGTTTTTCGTGACTTCACGTTTTCGTTCGCCGATGCTGCCATTACTAGTACCATTTGCAGTCGATTACATCATGATAATCACTCAACACTCAATAAAACGTACCACGCTCATCGCATCGTTATTAATGTCTATCGTTCTACTTATCGGTCTCAACCTGGCTTCAAGACACTATGGTCCCGAACCTGTGGCGGCATATGGAAATCTGGTACAGGCTATCTTGTATAAGGATTCAGGACAGCCTGAAAAGGCCGCAGAGCACTTCTGGTTAGCCCTTCAGAGTAACCCTGATTCACCACTCGCCAACTTTAACCTGGGTGAGTTGGAACGGAACAGGGGTAATTACTCAGCCGCGGTTGAATACTATTTGCGTGAGAACGAAATCAGGCCGCACTATCAAACATATCGCGGCTTGGGTATCTGCTATCGTGAGATGGGGCTACATGAAAAATCGGTGGAAGCGTTTAATCAAGCTCACATTATGAATCCGGAAGATCAGTATGTCCGTCTGGCTTATGCAGAAGAGATCGGTGAGTTGGCACTCGCATCATTCGAGCAGCAGGAATGGACACTGGCCTCCGAACGTTTCCTTGAAGCTCAGGCTATTGCCCCGGAAAACCCATTCTTCGTTTTCGGTTATGCAGGTGCGATCTGGGCGATGGGTGAACATGAGAAAGCTGATAGTCTGATGATCGACCTCCAGTCAAAACATCCCGATTTCATTCCAGCTCAGCAGTGGGTTGAGGAGAAGTGGCGTCCTCTTGATCAGTAAAACCCTAAAGAGCTCTGCCGGGTCTCTTCGAGAATCATTGTTGATCGGTGAAACAGATTACTTTCCCTAATCTAAAACAACTGATGAGTCAGGAGAAACCATGAGTTCATCGTTCAGGGCACGCGAAGTCTGCGACAAGGTGTATGCGGTAGGCGCCATTGACTGGGAGTTGGCTGAGTTTCACGGCTACCACACCCCTCACGGCACAACCTATAACGCCTATCTCATCCTCGCGGACAAGATCACGTTGATAGATACTGTCAAGGCTAAGTACACCGACGAGTTGCTGGCACGGATTTCGTCGGTTATACACCCCTCTCGGATCGACTACATCGTCTCAAATCATTCAGAATTGGATCACAGCGGTGCTTTGCCGAAGATCATTGAAGCCGTGCAGCCGGAAGCCGTCTACGCTTCTCCCAAGGGCGTGCAGGCGCTTGAACGGCATTTCCACGACGACCTGAAGCTGAACGCGGTGAAGGATGGAGACAAATTGTCGCTGGGAAACATGGAGTTGACATTCCAGCTGACCAGCATGGTGCATTGGCCTGACAGCATGTTCAGCTTCCTCGATCACGGAAAGGTGCTCTTCTCCAATGACGCGTTCGGAATGCACGTCGCATCCTCGAAACTCTGGGCCGATGAGCACGATCCGGGTCATGTAGCTGCAGAATTGAAGAACTACTACGCCAACATTCTCTGGCTTACCTCCCGGGCAGTACAGAAGGTGTTTAAAGGCATGGATAAGGCTGAGATCGAACCGTCTATCATCCTCCCCGATCACGGTCCAGGTTGGCGCAATAATCTTGAGAAGCCGCTAGGATTATACAAGGATTGGTCCGAGGGAAAGAAAGATCCGAACAAGGCGGTGATCCTGTTTGACACCATGTGGGGTTCGACCGCGTTGATGGCTCGGGTCATTGCGGATGGCCTGATTGAAGGTGGGATGGATGTTCAGGTGTTGCCTTTGGCCAAGACCGAACGCGCGAAAGTGGCGCTAGAGTGTCTGGACGCTTCCCTGCTGATCGTTGGGAGCCCCACGCTCAACGGTGGCCTATTCCCCACCATCGCGGACGTTCTGACCTATATCAGCGGCTTGAATCCGGGCAAACCACGGATCAAGGGCGCTGTGTTTGGCTCTTATGGCTGGAGTGGAAGCGTTTACAAGAAGTTGGTCGCGCAACTGGACGATATGGGCGTGGACGTCATTGATGACCCGCAGACGACACAATATGTGCCGAACTCTGATGATTTAGACGGTATCCGTGAATATGCTTTGAATTTAGTGAAGCAGATGCGTGAGAACGGATAGGCTGTGGGCTGTGGGCTGTGGGCTATAGGCTATAGGAAAAGACAGGAAGCGATAGGCAGGAAGTCATCCTGAGCGCATTGTGTCATCCTGAGCGCATTGTGTCATCCTGAGCGCAGCGAAGGATCTAGTTCACGAGTATCGAGCAGGATAGAGCGTAGAAGTATGTGTGGGCGTGTAACGGAATACAATACAAACCATGAGTATGCATAACCGTATTCTACGCACCACCTTTTACGTGTAAAACAACCAGATTCTTCACTTTGTTCAGAATCAGTGTGTTGACAAACCCCTGTATTGGTCACAGGGTGTCATTTTGAAGCCGTCGTCAGTTCGACGGCTGAAAAAGATCGAACTTATAAACTGTTGGAAAAGCCCGATCTTCCTCACTGCGCTACGCTTCGTTCGGAATGACACACGTCGTATTCCAACGCTGGAAAAGCATTCGTTGACTTTGTCAGCAGTCTGATTCTTCACTTGACGATCTTTTATCAACAGTAATAAAATGCCCGTGATCAAATGACCACGGGCATTTAAGTATCGCTAATGGATATGTATCGTTAAAGGAGAAAATCACTTCTTCTCTTCCTCTTCGTCCACGACTTCATAGTCAGCGGTTTCGACATCATCCTCGTCAGATTCCGTCTCGGCCTGCGGCTCACCACCGGCGGGGTTCGGATCGAAACCTTCCGCTCCAGGCTCACCACCAGTGTCTTGATACAGACGAGTTGAGACGTCACTCCAGGCAGCGGTCAAAGCCTCGTTGGTCGACTTGATCATCTCGAGGTTGTCTTCCTTGAGCGCCTTCTCGAGCTCTTCGATCTTGTCCTCGAGTGTCTTGCGATCCTCGTCGGACATTTTCTCCTTCAACTCTTCAATCTGCTTGCGGGACTGGTGTGCGCGACCATCTGCCTCATTACGGAGGTCGATCGCGTCACGTTGCTTCTTGTCTTCGTCCGCATGCTTCTTGGCATCATCCTTCATCTTCTGGATGTCGTCCTTTGACAGACCGGAAGACGCTTCGATCTTGATCGATTGTTCTTTGCCGGTCGCCTTATCCTTTGCGGATACGGAGAGGATACCGTTCGCATCGATATCGAACGACACCTGGATCTGGGGAATTCCACGTGGCGCCGAAGGCAGGCCGGTCAGCTGGAACCGTCCGATGGTCTTGTTGTCCTGGGAAATCTGACGTTCGCCCTGTAGCACATGAATATCAACCGTTGTCTGGTTGTCGGCAGCCGTGGAGAAGACCTCTTCACGTTTGACTGGTATGGTAGTGTTGGCGTCGATCAGACGTGTCATCACCCCACCGAGGGTCTCAATGCCCAGTGACAGCGGGGTTACGTCCAGCAGCACCACATCCTGAACATCGCCGCCCAAGATACCGCCCTGGATTGCTGCCCCGATTGCCACCACTTCGTCCGGGTTCACACCCTTGTGCGGCTTGCGTCCAAAGAACTTTTCGACAGCTTCCTGAATCGCCGGCATACGTGTCGATCCACCGACCAGGATGACTTCGTCAATGTCCCCGACCTTGACTTTTGCTTCCTTGACCGCCGTTTTTACCGGCAGAATACTGCGCTCGATCAGGTCGGACGCTAGCGCTTCGAACTTGGAGCGTGTCAGATTCAGATCGAGATGCTTTGGCCCATCCTGCGTCGCGGTGATGAATGGCAGGTTAATCTGGGTTTGAGCTGCGCTGGACAGCTCAATCTTCGCCTTCTCCGCAGCTTCCTTGAGACGCTGCAACGCCATCTTGTCACTACGCAGGTCGATACCATTCTCTTTCTTGAACTCATCGGCCAGCCAGTCAATGATACGCTGATCAAAATCATCACCACCGAGGTGGGTATCACCGTTGGTCGATTTTACTTCAAAGACGCCATCACCGATCTCGAGGATCGAGATATCAAACGTTCCACCACCGAGGTCATATACCGCGATTCTCTCGTCTGATTTCTTGTCAAGACCGTATGCTAAAGATGCTGCCGTCGGCTCATTGATGATGCGTTCGACTTTCAAGCCTGCAATCTCACCCGCGTCTTTGGTCGCTTGACGTTGGGCATCATTGAAGTAGGCCGGCACCGTAATTACAGCGCGGTCTACCTTTTCGCCCAGGTAATCTTCGGCAGCCTGTTTCAGCTTTTGCAGCGTCATGGCGCTGATTTCAGGGGGGGTGTATTCTTTGTCATCAATCTGAACACTGACTAGTCCATTTGCCCCACCCACTACCTTGTAGGGCACGGTGGATGTTTCCGAACCAACTTCACTGATTCTACGGCCCATGAATCGTTTGATTGAGGCGATGGTGTTTTCCGGGTTGGTGATTGCCTGACGTTTCGCCGGCGCTCCGACCAGACGTTCCCCATTCTTGGCGAATGCGATTACGGACGGTGTCGTGCGCGCGCCTTCAGCGTTCTGTATGACGACGGCTTCGCCGCCTTCCATAACTGCTACTACGGAATTGGTAGTTCCCAGGTCGATGCCGATAATCTTGCTCATGAATTCCTCTATTCGTGTCTCAAGTTCTGTTGTTTTTGTTCAGGTACCGGAGAATCAGATTCTGACATCAGTTCCCGGTCCATCTATCGAAAGATCTGTAGGCAACCGTTGTGCCAGATTCATACGATGGACTCCGGAGAACGAAAATACGGCTGTGAGTAAGTAGTGTCGCCCGAATTATCCCTATCCACACTTCTTATCCACCGCTAGAACCCGCATGGCAGCTGGGATTATCTACGCTGTCTGAGAGGTTGTCTTTACCCAACATCGCTCATTCACGGATATAGCCTCTTGTAGATCATCAATTCGAAACAGTTTGATGAGAAATGCTGAATACCATAACAACGAGAAAACCCTGCCACGATGGCAGGGTTTGGCAGATATTTAAACTGTCCCACTGAGGACAGATTTGCTATCGGTTACCAGAGTAACATTGCGATAACCAGTGAAGATTTAGACGAACTGTAGTTCTTGATCTCCAACTGGAAACTACCGCCCCCCTCGTTCTCATATACCAGGACCGGAACCTTGTCAGTTTGGGTGTCTGACTCGAGTTCGTTGTCATACGCGTCGTACAGAGTCAAATCGGCGTCACTGCAATTGCTGTCCGCGGCACCGAGAAGAATGTTCACATCCTCTTTCAGATGGATATTGGTGATCGTAATGGATTCGCCTGATCCAAGCGGGGCGCCGTACAACGACCATTGATTATCTTCGTCAATGAAGGCCAGATCATCAGCGAAACCACTCTCTGCAGCAGTTAACAGCCCGGTATCCACGCAATTAGTGAGTTCTTCAAGTTCGAGTGACACTCCATTCTCCTGCATCAAAACCAGGCTGCAAAAGCTTGAGGCATCTGCAGCATAGAGTTTTACCGTAACTGTATACTTCCCACCTTTTCCCGGGCTGAACTCGAGCATGGGGTTGGCGTCAGTCTCCGTATCTTCCAGAATTCTATTCCCTTTGGAGTCACTGACATGGATATCAACATCGGTAGCATCATCATCTCCTGCAGCCATAAGGATATAAGTCGTTCCACCTTTGAAGTTTGCTGTCCAACTTATTTCCTCCCCCACATCAAACAAAGCGCCCATAACGCTAATACCTGGCATGTAGCTGACATCATCCATGAGCAGTTCAACAAGTCCGGCGTTTACCATGATGCGATCCATAGCCTGCTTCATGTACTTGCCCGGAACCCAACTGTCTATCTGGGCGAAGGCTGGCAAAGAGGGTTCCTCGCACAGCTGTCCCTAGTTTAGCAACCAGCACATGCTGATTATTATGACTCAGAACTCAGAACTCAGGAATCAAATCGCCTTCTTTTTCTTCTTCCGGAACAGGTATGGCGTGAGCAGGATAGAGGCATATGCCAGCAGCGCCAGCCCGGCGTACAACCCGTCCGTTGCTGGGTCCACATTAGGAAATACCACGGAATAGAGCGGGAATACAGCTGAGTCCAACAACAATCCCGGCAAGGCAATTGCGATCGAGGCGGGAGAGTGCCCGCTCGGTGGAATCCGCAGAATCAAATATATGCTGAAAGTGAGGAGCATCATCACCGGGACAACGCCGACGAACAGGCCAACAATTACCCCCGTGTTTTCGGGGTTGAAGAACAGGTGGCCGGTAAAACGGAAGGCAACGGTTATTGCCAGCCACACTACAAAACCCAGTACGGCACACAGAGAGAGTGCTTTTCGGACAGACATTTTCTTCCTCAGATCGTCAGATGAATTCGAGACTCGAATATGCGACGAGTTACTCTTCGGAGCAATCCTGTTGAGACTGGTACTCGTCTCTCGCTCAGTGCTCACAAAACAACGTGTCAATGAGTCAAAAGTCGTTCAATATCAATTAGGTTTTTACCCAGTTTGAACGTCTCAAAGGGGAGAAATTTATCTGGCAATTGATAGTTGGGCTCTGGAGCAAGCCAGACAGTAGGCTCAATATCGAGAACATTATGGCTCCTCGCTATTTCATGTGGGTAAGCTGAGGTCGAGCTTCCCAGCGACGAGATAGATGATGGTTTTGAAGTATTCGATAGATCGGTAGCCCCGCGCCTTGTTGCGTGCGATCTGGACCTTGCTGTTGATCCCTTCGAGAATGCCGTTGGTGATTTTGGACTCGGTGAAACGCAGGATGCCATCCCAGTGTCGTTTGATGGTGTAGGCCGCGT
>CAJVXH010000039.1 GCA_913009835.1 uncultured bacterium | reverse complement strand
TGTCGTATTTTTTTTTTTTAATGATCCGGCGACCACCGAGATCTACACTCTTTCCCTCCACGACGCTCTTCCGATCTCGCGCTCATCCCGGTGCCCGCGCCACGGGGAACGATCTTCATCCCCTCAGCTCGTGCAAAGCGCACCGCTTCCTGGACATCTTCCGGGGTTTCAGCCATGATCACAACCTGCGGATCGTGGTTGCCGGGAGGGGCGGTGTAAGACGCGTCTACGGCGTAGGTAACAAGATCATCCGGCTGATCGAGGACTTTCTCTTTGCCGATACGTCGCTTGAGTTTACGGTATGGGTCAGCGGGTCCAAATAACATGATATCTCAGTGTGGATTGGTTTGACGTTGTCTGAATATACGACTGTTGGTGGCTGCAGGCTACTAACTGTGGGCTGCTGAAAATCCAGACACCGTAATCAGTAGTCAGTAGCCCGCAGCCAGTAGTCGTATGGAACAGAGTCTTTGATCTGTGCAAAGACTTGATATCTACTACCATTGTACTCTGTAGTCAGCAGTCAGCAGTCAGCAGTCAGCAGTCAGCAACCAACAGCCAACACGAGTTTGACGAGCTAGACAATGATCGTATTACATAGCCCCGATAGCGAAACAGTCGCTCCGACAACGAAAAAGCTCCGCAAACCTCTGAAGTCCGATCCCCGTAAATTCAGTTGGAACAAAAAGCATTTCGCATTGCAACAGGGGAAGATTCTTACCAGCGGCTGGCGCTTGGCGTCGCAACTGTTTTTCACCCTGTTGTGCATTGTTATCGGATGGCAGTTCATCGTGTTTGTCGATGCGGTATACACGACGACTTCCGGTCCACTTCCCTATCGTCCACCGGGAGCAGAAGGTTTTCTGCCGATCAGTGGTTTGATGGGCGCGTTGGACTGGATTAACCAGGGATCTTTGAACCGCATTCACCCGGCAGCGACAGTGCTGATTCTCTTGTTTATAGTCTTGGGGTTCATTTTCCGGAAATCGTTCTGCGGCTGGATCTGCCCGGTGGGATTGTTTTCGGAGACGTTGGCACGTTTGGGCCGATGGATATTCGGACGCAATTTCCATCCGCCAGTTTGGCTGGATTTCATCCTGCGTGGATTAAAATACCTCATCCTCGGCTTCTTTTTGTGGGCAATTCTGGCGATGGGCGCTGAGGCCTTGCACTCTTTCATAACCAGCCCTTACAACAAAGTCTCGGACATCAAGATGCTGGAGTTCTTCCGTCAGATGACAGTGACAGGCGGAATGATCGTACTGATTCTGGCGGCGGGTTCGGTGCTGGTCAACGGGTTCTGGTGTCGGTATTTGTGCCCTTATGGCGCATTGATGGGGATTGTCAGTTGGTTCAGCACGGTGAAGGTGCACCGAAATGATGCGACCTGCATCGACTGCAAGCTGTGCGATGTTGCCTGCCCGGCGAAGTTGGAAGTTAGCACAAGTGAGAGTATCACCAAGGTCGAATGTATCGGCTGTAACGATTGCGTCTCAAGCTGTCCTGTTCCGGACACATTGTGGATGGGCACGAAGAAACATGCTGTCAGCCCCCGCACGATAGCCATTGCGATTGTGATCTCACTGATAGCGGTAACAGGGTCAGCACGCCTGTTCGGCATCTGGGATAACAGTCTGACCGATGAAGAAATCCGGTATCATGTGGCGAACATGGATTCGAACGAATACGGACATCCGGGTATGGAGACTGCGGGCGAGGATGAGTGAGTCGGGAGTACTAAAACAGGCCCGTGTTTGCTCGTCAAGCGCGGCTTATCAAACGGTTAGCTTGATTTGATCCGGTTATCCAGATAACTCAGCTATTATATATGCCCCTGTGACCCGCCGTCTTTTTGGCGGTTCGCAGGGATCATTTAACGACTGTCCTGAGTCCTGAGAAATCAAACAGGCATCTTGTAACTTGCGGATCAACCCTGTTATCGCCTGCGGCGGTAACATGGGCATATTCATCGTCGGATAATCCACGACATAAATGTCGTGGGCATGATTCAAGTTCATGACACAGCAAACAACAACCCGTAGCACTGAGAACGATAAGAGGAGTAGTAAATGGCACTGCGAACGATAGTCCAAATTGATGAAGATTTGTGTGATGGCTGTGGAGACTGCATTCCCAATTGTGTGGAAGGGGCTCTGAAGATCATTAATGGCAAAGCTAAGCTTGTCAGCGATGTATATTGTGATGGTTTCGGTGCCTGTCTCGGTCATTGCCCGCAGGATGCCATCAAGATGATCGAACGTGAAGCTGAGGAGTTTGACGAACAGGCTGTCGAAGAGTATCTCGGTTCCAAGCCATCGGCGCTGGTGGATCAGAATACTGATCCGGTGACATCGGTTCCCCCCCGAATGTCCAAGCCAGCGCCGATGTGCCCGGGATCGATGGCTAGATCGATAGCTCCTCCCGTCGAGCGAAATGACGCATTAGCCACCGGTTCGAATCCTGGGGAGCCGACCTTGCCCAGTCATCTCCAGAGCTGGCCTGTACAATTACACTTGTTGAATCCGGGAGCACCGTTTCTTGCAGGTAGCGACCTGCTGCTGTGCGCCGATTGTGTCCCGTTTGCCTACCCCAATTTCCACCGTGATTTTCTGAAGGAACACACCGTGGCGGTCGGATGTCCGAAATTGGATGATACCTCCCCATATGTGGGAAAGCTGACGGAGATGTTGCAGCGTGGGCTGAGATCACTGACTGTTCTGCACATGGAGGTTCCGTGTTGTGGTGGGATAGTCCAGATGGCTGGCCAGGCTTTGAACAATGCCGCTGTGGATATTCCGGTTCGGGTTGTGAGGATCGGAGTTCGTGGGGAAATTTTGACTGACGAAACTGTTGGGAACGCTGCTTAGAAAGCTTTCTACGAAATGAGTATCTGAGCGGGAGGGTTAATGATTAGCCTTCCCGTTCAACGTTTTGATCCTGAGGGAGTTGCGCCCTGATTTCAGTTGCATTTCTAATAATACTCGAGCATTCAAACTCTTCAAGAAGAGAATCTTGCTGGACACAATTCACAATTTGTTCGCCATTAACCATTGCACGGCGATGATGGTTTTAGCGTCAGAGAGGCTGCCCTCTTTCAAGCCATCAACCAGTTGTTCAGTTGACCATTCTACGACGCTGATATCCTCCCCTTCATCCTCTCCTCCACCATTTGCCACATGATCAGCATCAGTTACTTCGCCATAAAACAGGGTGAGCTGTTCAGTAGATCCACCAACTGATGCGTGGTATGTGAACAGTTCGTCCAGAGATTCTACTCGGTACCCGGTTTCCTCTATCAGTTCACGTTTCATACTCTCAACCGGAGTTTCACCTTTCACATCGAGCAGACCGGCGGGCAGTTCGATGGTCCATCCATCTTTGCCGCTGACGTATACCGCCGGCCGAAATTGCTCGACGAGAATGAGCTTCTTGCGGTCAGTGTGCCAGAGCAGAGCTGCGACGGCATCATGACGGCGGAACACCAGACGGTTGAGCACCGGGCTCAGACTTCCATCGAAACGGGAATGTCGAAGCAGGTAGGCGTCGATTTTGAAGAAGTCATCGAATACTCTCTGTGCTTCAAGAATATGTACTTCGTGTTCCATCGGTAATCTCGTTCAGGGTGGATGTTTCGTGTAATGTGATCTCAATAGACGATGGAGTGTAGAAATGTGAGGTCCGTTACTGCTCCAATTCCTCGAAACTGATGTCACCTTCCTCATCATCTCGACTGACCTGGACGTCCTCAAATGATCGTTCATTCTCGAACGAGGTCGCCATACGATCATAATGCCAGACGGTTAGAATCGAGCTGCCCATCAACCAGAATAATGAGACCCAGAACTTGCGGAACAGACCGGTCAGTACGGCAAGCTTGAGGAAAACCACGCTGGCAATGACTATTCCGGTGCTGGCATCGAATCGCCCACGTAAGATCCATTCCTGTTCCCCGCGCATGGCGCGGTTCATCCGGCGATCTTCTCCACTCTGGGAGAACACGTACGGACTTACCACCACGAATGCAAATATGCTGAAAAGTTGTCTGAAACTTCGTCGCAATGACGCAATCCAGAGCAGGAACGGTGCGCCCAGACGTATCCAGCCTGTGACTTCGCTCCCGTTGAGCGACCAATCTTTCAATCCGCCATCCAGCAGATTTCGTATGCGTTCCATATTCATTGTGTCCCTCACTCTGACTAACTCGATAGATCCCTGTAGTAAGAAGGTAACAATGAAAGCTGAGCATTGCTGAGTGCTGACACTAATTCGGCTCGGTTATTGGCTTCATTCTGTCTGTCAGTTCGGTCCTCTGCCCTGATTCGGGGACATGTCATGGCGAGACCGTGAATACTCACTTGATACCTTGAAATTCTGTAAATAGGAATCCTCCCGCGATCAACGGTGGCTGGTATTAGCAACCGTTGATTCGGGGGAGGATGAGTATTATTCCTATGCTACCCTCTATTCAGGGTATTCACCTGATGCGAAGTGTTCCCGGTCGGTGATCAGAACTCGCCGAAATCACTGTCTTCAACATCTGGCAATTCAATGGCAAGTTCTCCTCCATTGGACCGGCTATCCCCAGCCAGGAGAGCATTGTCGTGTGATAATGGCATTGCTACGTGGGCTGGTGCCTCTTCCCGGCTACCATTTGAATGGCCGTTGTTTTGCCCTCTAGCCAGCTTGAACCGCGCGATCATCTGTTGAAGGGCGTTCGCCTGACCTGCAAGCTCTTCAGACGCGGCAGCGCTTTCTTCAGCATTTGCGGTGTTCGTCTGGGTGACCTGATCGATCTGTGATACTGCCTGGCTTACTTCGTTGATCGCAGTCGATTGTTCACGCGAGGCGCTGTCAATTTCGCCGATGATGTCCGTTATCTTGGTCACACCGTCCGAAATCTCGCCTAGCGCCTTGGCGGTATCGTCGGCGATTCTGCCACCATTTTCGGTCTTTGCCACCGAACCTTCGATCAGTTCGGTTGTTTCGCTGGCAGCTTTCGCGCTACGTTGGGCGAGATTTCTTACTTCCTCAGCGACAACAGCGAATCCCTTTCCATGAACGCCGGCCCGTGCAGCTTCGACAGCTGCGTTTAATGCCAGCAGGTTTGTTTGGAAGGCGATTTCGTCGATCACCTTGATGATCTTCTGGACTTGGCTGGACGACTCGCTGATCTCAGTCATAGCGCCTAACATCTGTTGCATGTGTTCGTTGCCCAGGCTCGCTGCTTTCCCTGCGACTTCGCCCAGTTGGTTAGCTACGGCAGCATTCTCAGCATTCTGCTTGGTTTGTGCACCGACTTCTTCGATGCTTGCAGAAATCTGTTCCAGTGAAGCCGCCTGCTCGGTAGCACCCTGCGACAGAGATTGACTTGCACTGCTAACCTGGCCAGCTCCGCTTGATACCTGCTCTATGGCAACTGAAACCTGCGACAGGATATCGTTAAGTGAGACTAGTGAACCGTTCAAAGCATTCTTAATCAACGCATGATCACCCTTGTAATCACCGGTGACAGAATCCGTCAGGTCATTACTGGCCATGGATTCCAGAACGCCCTGTGCTTCCTGTATAGGCTTGATCACTGCATCCAGAATATCGTTGATGCCTGATACCATTGCGGCCCAATCTCCTTCGAACTTGGAAGCGTCTCCACGGTTCCCGAGTTTTCCGTTCTTGGAGTCTTCCACCAGCGTGGTGGTTTCTTCAAGAAGCCCACCAATAACCTCTATCATGTTATTCAAGTTATTCTTTATGGCGTTGAAATCACCTTTGTACTCATCAGTGATTTTGTCCGGGACATTACCCTTACTGATCCTATCCACATAATCTGCCGTTACCCGGATCGGATGGACGAAGGCTTCAATCAGGTCGTTTATTCCACTCACCAGTTCTTTCCAGGCACCATCGAAATTATCATCCTTGCCACGTATGTCAAGCTTGCCATCACGTGTTGCCTGAATGAGTGTTTTCGTCTCATCAATCAAGCCGTTTACCTGGTCGCGCATTGCCACCATCGCTTTGCCGAGAGTATCCTGTTGCGAAGCTACCGCTATGTCCACACCGAGGTTCCCTGCGGCTATCGCTTCAGCAGCGCTGGCTTTCGACTGCAGACCTTCAACGAGTTCACGGAAAGCAGTTGCCAAATCCCCGATTTCATCCTTCTGATCGATGGTAATATCCTGATTCAGATCGCCCAGTGCGATCTCCTTGGCGATTTCTGTGATGTTGGTGATCGGTTCAGCGATGCTCTTTGCGATCAGCCAGGAGATGCCCAGAACGAGCGCCGTCAAAACCAGTCCCAGAATTATCATGGACATTCGCAGAGCAGCGATTGGTTCATCAACTTCAGCGACATCGATTTCTGCTACAGTCACCCATGTGATGTTATTGCCAAGGTCCAGCGGACTGTATACCGAGAGGACCGGGTTGCCGTTATAATCAACGATGATCTCGCTTCCAGACTTGCCCTGCAGGGCATTCCTGATAGCTTGAGTATCCACACCATTCCTGGCAACTGTACCGACCATACTCGCTTCAACGCAGTGCCCTTCCGGATCAAGAAATGAATCCGAACGCATCTTCATATCAGATCCGACCAGGTATGTTTCTCCTGTTTCACCCATACCGGCGCGTTCCTGCATGATCCCGTTGATCGCATCATTGGAAATCTGCAGTGCCAGCACCCCAATAGTCTGACCACGATCCACAATCGGTGTGGCCACAAACATAGCCGGTGCACCGTTCGAAGGGGCATATGCTGCCATGTCCACCAGTGTAGGATCGCCGGATCTCAGACAGGAGTCCCATGCTTCGGATAAACCAGTATTCTCTCTCGAGAGAATAGTTCCGAAGTCACTTTCTTTGGCTACGGTGAATAATACATCACCCTGGTCAGGATCGATCAGGAAGACATCGTAATAGCCGTAGGTGGTCATGTAATGGTTAAATGCGGGGAAATATTCGTTGTAAACGGACTCAAATGCCGGTTGGTCGAGAAGACCAAGCCCCGAATAATTGCCATGAGACTGGATTGTCGCGTTTGCGTTAACAAGATCGCGCATGGCGGTCACGGTATGAGGATTGGCCGCAAGCACCTCAGCATCACCGAGGCGATCATCAAAGTATTTTTCTACCTGGTTGAGCTTGATTTCCTGTACGGCGTCCAGTTTGTCGAACGCGCTGACCATCAGCGCATCACTGGATTTGTTCAGAGAGATGATAGCAGTCAAGAGCAATGGAGCAACACCAACTAACAGAAAGAAACCAATGAGTCTGGTCTTCACGGGAACATCCTTCATGCTGGCCATAATCGCACACCCTTCTATTTAAGACGAACGATCCACCAAGCTTGATAGCGTTTAACCATCCCCCAGCCTGGACGATGATATGCCCTTTAGCAATCAACCGTGAGACGCTTTGTTCTTCCAGGATCATTTGAAAATCCCCCTGGCGCTTCTGACCTCCACCTAGAGCACGGCCTCACTTATACATCATTATATATGCTAGTCCAATTCTATCGATAATGCAAAGCCTATCTATAATTATATCCCTGTGAGGAGCCATAGCAATTTTTGCAGTATCCATAGCTAACATAATGTATATTATAGAACTTACGGAGGCAGGCGAGATCATTATTACGTATATTATGAGTAACAGTGAGAGCGCATTTTAGATATCGTGATAGAAGGCGCAAGCGGCATCACTGACATATTTGTTCTTGTGTAAGCAAGTAAGCATGTACTACGAGCTAATATAAGAACCCTGCCATTCCATAAGCGAAATACGGCTACCACTTATGAAGTTTGCAGTATCCATATTTGCGATTATATCAACTATTAATATTTATAGATAAAGTAATAAAGATATATCCATACATATATGTCGATTCAGATCACTACGAACACATGTCAGATCATCTGCGAATGGAAATTCCTTCAGCACCGATCTTAGGTGGGTTGTTGAATGAAATCGATGAGTAGCGGTCAGCTGAAATGAGAAGCGCTCCATCGGCGAACCGTTGGAGCGTTTCTTCTGTCGGGGTGGCGGAAGAGGGACTTGAACCCACGACACGAGGATTATGATTCCCCTGCTCTACCAACTGAGCTATTCCGCCGGACTGCCGTAAAACAACAGGCATCGAATATAACGGAGCTCCCCGGTACCTGCAAGAAGAAGATACCAATCTGGAGACGCTAGCACGGTGATATGCTTCGGATTATCCGACTACAATCCTGAATCTTAAGTCTTGAAAAGACAGGCCCGTGTTTGCTCGCCAAACGCGGATAACCGTCACTCTATTAACCCCTCTCGTCATCCTTCATCGTACATCCAAACTGAAGGATAAGCCGCGCTTGACGAGCAAGCACGGGCCTGTCATTTTTCCACAGTCCACAATACATGGTCAACAATCCATCGCAGTGAATGACCCGATGTGATAATGGAGATCCACTCCTCTTCCCCGCTCCCTGCAATGTTGCCCTATATTCAGCGCATCTTGTTGAACGTTGAACTCACTTGATCGAAACATGAACGAAGCCTTCGGCATTCGCGAAATCAATCCATCGAATCCGCACCCCTTGTTGTTGATTGCCGGGCCATGCGTGTTGCAAACAGAAGATCTCGCGTTGCGGATAGCGGAGACCATACGCACAATCGCGGATAAACACAATGTCCGGTTTATTTTCAAGGCCTCATTTGACAAAGCGAACAGGACATCGGGCCTCTCCAAACGTGGTCCTGGCCTTGATGAAGGTCTGGAGATTCTCCGCAAGGTTCGTGATACGGTTGGTGTTCCGGTGATCACCGACGTGCATGACACCTTGCAGATTCACGCTGCCGGCGATGTGGTAGATATGCTGCAAATACCGGCATTTCTCTGTCGCCAGACCGATCTCCTGATGGAGGCTGGTAAAACTGGCAGAACTGTAAATGTGAAGAAGGGGCAGTTCATGGCCCCGGAAGATATGATATACGCAGTTGATAAGGTAAAGCAGGGCGGCGGGAAAACGGTGTTTCTGACCGAACGTGGGGCTAGTTTCGGTTATCGCAACCTGGTGGTGGACATGCGTTCTCTGAGCATCATGCGTGAATTCGCACCTGTCATTTTTGATGGCACTCATTCGGTTCAGATGCCTGGCGGAGATGGTGGCAAGACAGGTGGTAATCGTGAGATGGTTCCGTTGTTGGTGAGATCAGCGTTGGCGGCCGGAATAGACGGTCTTTTCCTCGAAGTCCATCCCGATCCGGATTCCAGTCCCAGCGACGGGCCAAATATGATTCTTCCGAAGACGTTGGAAGCTCATCTTCCTCAATGGGTGGAATTGTATAACATTGGGTTGCAGCTTCCGGGCGAATCGAGTGGGGAGCTGGCTTGAGCACTGACCGATTACAATTTCCAGAAGTGGTTATCACCGGCGGCCTCGGCGGTATGGGGACGACTATTGCGTTAGCAATAGCGGCTCATGGCGCACCGGTGAAGGTTATAGACGTTATGCATCCCGGTTGCGCTCCATTCTCAGTTTTCGCGCACCGTAAATCTCTGTTGGAAGAAGCTGGAGTCATTGTAGAGCTGGCGGATATGCGTTCGGAGGATGTCGCCAACCGGACGATGACTTTCTATCCTGATCTGGAGATGGAGCTGAAACCCTTTTGGATCCACTGCGCTTCCCCTCCTCCACCGGATGTGCCGGGAGTACCTGTTTCCAGCTATGAGGAATTAGCATACTCAACACCAGCACATTGGATAGGACTGGCTACTGAGCGTGGCTGGTGGTATATGGTGAACCAGCATCTGCCCGCCGTATTGTCGGACGATGCTCGTTTATTTTTCGAGTCCTGGATTGCGTTATTCGACGCTGAGAGCAGGTTGCGCAGAGAGTTTCAGCCTGAGGTGCTTCGCACTCACCATCCTGGTTTATTTCCGATGGTGCCAGGCTTGTTTGGTCTGCACCAATCACCGCATACGCTACCTTTGCGGCAGTATTTGCAGATTCTCGCGGGAAGAGAAGTATCGGTTTGCGCGTTTGACAAACCTTTCGGGATGTCGTTGCTTGACAGCGTTGCCCATGACATAGTTCAGGTGCTTCAATCTTTCGCCTCAACCATGGGTCACGAAGTAGATATCAGCGCGAACCCATACCCCGATTATCTTGCGCGTTGTGAAGACTGGCTGGTTCATCTGCGTAGGATTTTTGAACTTGAACGTGTTCAGGTTCGCTCTGACCAAGGGCCGGGAGCATATTACGCGACAAGCGCATATGGAAATCGTCTATCCCGGCTGCCAGAGTTTGAAGGGTCTGGATTTGCGATTATGACGGCGGACGAGATACGTCGAGTCGACTCTGCGGAGCTTGAGAAGTTGCTCCTTTCCTGGAAAGAACTACCCTGGATACCACCAGAGGACTGGCCTAAGAAAATCAGCAAGGGACGGGGACGGGGGCGGAGGAGACGATCCTCTTAATTCCTTCACTCGTTCTTACAACAGTAGTTTCCTATTTTCTCAAAGCTGCAACCATAGAGGCATTCGTACAATATGAATCAGGCAAACGAAGCTGTTTCCCCGTCAGGAGAAAATCCTTCAGACACTGATAATAACTCCGGTGCTGGCAAGCGACCAGGGCAGATGCGTCTTGGTGGCGGTGGTGGCGGTCAGATGCTCAAGAACCTGTGGACCAATTTTCTAGCTATCACGGTTCAGATGATTTTGGGGATGTTTCTCACTCGTTACTTGATTCGAACGCTCGGTCCAGCCGAATACAGTGTAGTTCCGTTGTCATTCCAGATGATGGCCTTTTTCACCCTGATTACTTCAGCCATCACCGCCTCAGTGGGACGTTATCTCACCATTGAGATGAGCCGTGGTGAGATGGACAAGGCTCTTCGCACCTTCAACTCCTCCTTCTGGGGGATGATGATGGTGTTTACGGTGTTGATTCCGGTGGCCGTCGTGTTAGCCTGGATGTCACCGAGTTTTCTGAATTACGCAGAAGGTGCGGTGGCCGAATCACAACGCGTACTGATGGCCTCCGCGATCTCGTTTTTCATGATCACAGCATCCACCGGCTTGATGGTATCAGCGTTTGCACGAAATCGTATCGATCTGCAAAACTATGTCCGTATCGGATGGCATACTGTACGTATCTGCACACCATTGATACTCATCGGCTGGTTTGGCTGGGGTCTTGATGGTGTGAGTGTGGGCATTGTCGCGGGTGCAATGACACATCTTACACTCAGTGTTCGCCTCTGGCGCAAGCTGAATCCGGAACTGAAACTCAAGCCTAAATTGTTCAACAAGAAGCGGTTCTTTGAGCTGACCGATTTGAGTATCTGGCTGACATTGGACAAAATTGGTCGAGTGCTGCAATTCAACGCCAGTATCATAGTCGTGAACATGATCCTCGGTGCGGTTTCCGCTGGTCGTTATGGCGCAATCATGATTTTCGGCCGCAGCCTGATGATGTACAATCGGTCAATACGCCTGGTGGCTACGCCGATTGTTTACCGGATGTATGGTCGTGGTGAGTTGGAGCAGGTCAAGCGCTTTTTAATCAGTTTCGTCCGGTTTGAGGGGATCATGCTGGCCCTTCCTTTGGCAGGATTGATCATGCTGGCGAAACCGTTGCTGGTGGTCTGGTTGGGCCCTGAATACGCAGATCTGTCCCGGGTAGTCATCTGGATGATGGTTGGTCTCATTGCCACGATGCCAAACATCCCAGTGCGCATCATTTTCGCGGCGACGAAAAAAGTCAAACTCCCGGCAGCACTCTCGTTATCAGTCGGAGTAGCAAACATCCTTCTCGCGATTTACATGATCCATCCCAAATGGGGATTGGACATGGGCCTTGTTGCGATGCCGATATCATCTCTGATGACCACCCAGTTGAAGAATTTCCTGTTCACACCGTTATATGCTGCACACGTGATAAAGGCTAAATGGTACACTTTCTTCTTACCGTTTATTCGTATTACAATGTCATATGCATTTGTGCTCGGGTTGACCTGGGGCTTGCGTTGGCTTTTCCAGCCTGATTCATGGTGGGATTTGATCTGGATCGGCCTGATTACAGCGGTCGTTTACGTGCCGGTTGGCTTGCTGGTGTTCATGACTAAGGAAGACCGCAATCATGTCAAGCAGGTACGTCGTGGTCGTCGCCGCAAACAGAACGGTGATCAGGATCAGACTCTGGACATGCCAGAGAATGACATAAGTTGATTTCAATTTAAAGAAATTTGACCTTACATTTGATCGTTCATCGAAAATCTCAAAGCAGGAGCTGGTCGTGAATAACACTCCGAACATGGTTGCAATCATCAGTGGCGGAACTCGTGGTCTGGGCGCGGCGTACGCTGAAGTCCTGCTTGAACGGGGATGGCGAGTATGTGTATTTGCACGGCGTGACAGTGAATTCGTCCAGCGTGCGAATGCAAATCCCGAATGGGGTGGTCGATTCTATTCCGAACAACTGGATGTACGCGACAGCGCAGGTACCAAAAAGCTTGTTCAGACTGTTACCGATCATTGGGGCCAAATCGACCTGTTAGTCAATAACGCCGGCATCTCATTCCCGATGCTGATAGCGCTGGCAACGGATGAATACCTCGAAGCACATCTCGATACCAACCTGAGCGGTGCGATACAGATGACGCGAAATGTCGTTCAGGGAATGATGGCGCGGCGCAGAGGAAAGATAATCAACATTACGTCCGTGGTCGGGTTCAGGGGTTATAAGGGCTTGGCTGCGTACTCAGCGTCGAAGGCGGGATTAGACGCCGCAACTCGTTGCCTGTCGAGGGAGCTCGGTCCGGCAGGGATCACGGTCAACGCAATCGCTCCGGGGTTCATTCCGACCGAAATGACAGATCATATGCCGGAGGACGTACGTCAGTGGAACCTCAGCAATACACCACTGGGTAGATTGGCAACGATTGAGGATTATATCCCACCCTTCTTGTTTCTGGTAGGTGACGGCTCGAATTTCATCACCGGTCAGACGTTGGTCGTGGATGGTGGGTTAACAGCGTAATTTGACTCATCTGGGTTGTTGAGTGGTTCTAACCCTGTTTGGCGTGGCAATTGGGACAGATACACGGCGGATCTTTGATCGGCCGTTTTTCTTCGTCAAGGCAGCAGTTACTTGTGCCGCCGTAGCGTCCGCAGAGGAATTCCATCCCACAGACTTCGCAGGTTTTATATCGTCCTTTGGCGGATGCAGATGCGGTTTGGTGTAGCCTAAGGTTTTTTCGGGTGCGGGGCTTTCGAGGATCTTTCACCGGGTATTATCAGTCCTTGTCTTCATCTTCAGGTACTTCACGGAAGTCCACATCTACGACATCCTCGTCAGAGAACGAGGACGATTGAACCTCCTGCTCGCCCTTATGAATAGTTGAATCCTTTTCTTTTCCGAACATACCGCTGACGGCTTTTTTCACGCTCTTATACAGCAGGTATGCTCCCCCTGCCAGGATCAGGAATTTGAACATCAGTTATCTCCCGTGGCCGGATTGTAGTAGGATAGACCGCCTGGTGCATTCATGACACGCTCATACAAATCCTCGAACTGATCCGGTTGGCGGACAAAATCGAGCGTGGAAGCGTTCACTATCACCAAGTCGCTGGCACTGTATCGGAAGAAGTGGTGGTTATAGGCTTCGACCAGGGTTTCGATATAATCCGGGTTCATCCCTCGTTCATATTCACGGTCGCGCAGCTTGATGTTCCGAAGCAATCGCTGTGGACTTGATTGCAGGTAGATCACCAGGTCGGGTACTGGAATATCACTCTCGAGCAAATTGGCAGTGGAATTGAAGAGGGTCTGTTCACGTTCATCCAGGGTGATTGAAGAGAAGATGCGGCTTTTGCTGAACAGATAGTCGGTAACTGTGTGTTGAGCGAACAGATCTGACTGCGGAATTTCATCAACCTGCTGACGGTAACGGCTCAACAGGAAGAAAAGCTCCGTTTGGAACGCGTATCGACGAGGATCTTTGTAAAAGTCGGCGAGAAACGGGTTTTCGTCGTGTTTCTCCAGCACTGTCTGGGCATTCAACCGTTGCCCGATCATTTTGCACAGTGCGGTTTTGCCGACTCCGATCACACCTTCGACGATGATGTACTGGCGATCGTTGTTCACTCTCCACTCGACTTCAATAGGTTACGCAGCTGGATTCAACATCGGGGGAAAGATAGGGACTATCAGGGGTCAGGTGGGCAATTCCGTCTCGCGCCATTCATCCCAGGGGCCCTCGCTCAGAGTTCCGATCTCTCCTTCGTCCGTACATGTTTCAAGCAGCCTTTTGAGAGTCTGGTTATAGCGTGGGATGATGGTATCACCGGGCAACAGGTCGAGTAATGGTCTCAGTGTAAACAAGCGTTCGTGGAGATGGGGATGGGGTACTGTGAGCACTGCGCCAGAGAGGTTAAGGTCGGTCATAAACAAGATATCGATGTCGATGGGACGAGGTCCCCACAACCTTTCAACGGCCTTGATCCGTCCCACTTCATTCTCAATGCGTTGTGTCATTTTGAGCAGCTGACGGGCATTCTCATTCCACGAAATCTCAACAGCCATGTTCAGGAAGTCCGGTTGTTCGGTGACTCCCCAGGCGCTGCTCAGATAGAGACGGCTGCACTTTACCGGACCAAATGAATTCTGATTGATGAGACGGAGCGCCTTGCTGAAAGCTCTCTTCACGTCGCCGATGTTTCCACCGAGACCGAGGTAGGCGAACCTATGTCCTGTGTCCGGAACTGAATTAATCACGGGCATTATTTCCGACGGAGAATCTCAACTTCATAGCCTGCACTCGGACCTGGTAAGGGGACTCGATCCTTATGGAATCGCACACGCACTGCCTCAACCGGAAACTCGCTCAACAATTTCTCAGCGATAGATTCGGCGATAGATTCGAGCAGATGGCGTGATGGTCCGGTGACTATCTCCCTCACCGCTCGATAGATATCAGCGACATTGGCAGTGTCACTCAGGGAATCGGATTTCGCAGCCGGACGTGTGTCGAGATACAGTTCGACACTAACCCGGAACATCGCACCCAGCTCACGTTCGGCGGCGGAGCAGCCGTGCCGTCCCTGGAAGTTCATCTGCTGGACACGGATAACATCCAATCCGGCTAGATCTTCAACTGTCGCTCGAGAAGACATCATCACCTCCATGGCGAAGCCTTTCATGGGGATTCATGGGGACACTTTGAGGACCAAAGTGTCCCCATGAACGCTTCTATATCTTTTCACGCCGCTTTTTCTCATCCAGTGCAGCGCCGACGAAATTCAGGAAGAGCGGGTGTGGGTTGGTCAGACGGCTCTTCAGCTCGGGATGGAACTGGCATCCCACGAACCAGGGATGATCCGGCAGCTCAATCATCTCGACCAAACCTTCGTCCGGATTCACCCCGCTGAATATCATCCCGGCTTTGGTCAGCGGTTCTTTGTACTTGTTGTTGAATTCATAACGGTGGCGATGACGTTCGTAGATCAGTTCCTTGCCATATGCGTCGAACGCTTTCGTCTTTCGTTTTAGGTGACAAGCCCATGATCCCAAACGCATTGTCCCGCCCTTTTGGGTGAGAGCCCGTTGTCCCGGCATTAACGCAATCACCGGATGACGTGTGCGCGGTTTGAATTCGGTGGAGTTGGCATTCTTCAGACCGGCGACGTTACGTGCGAATTCTGCCACCGCCATCTGCAAACCGAGGCATATTCCGAAGAATGGTATGTTATTCTCCCGGGCATAGCGCGCGGCTTCGATTTTACCCTCTGACCCACGGATGCCAAATCCACCCGGAATTAGAATGCCGGTGAAATCCTTGAGCATCTCATCGCCACCCTTTTTCTCGACTTCCTCAGCGTCCACCCATTTTACTTGAACATCGCAATCATGTTCGGAACCGGTATGAATAAAAGCTTCCCCGATGGACTTATAGGCATCCTGCAACCCGACATACTTGCCCACGACAGCTATCTTTACTGTCTTCGATGGGTGGAGGATGCGTTCAACTCGTTCCCGCCACTGGTCGAGGTCGGGTTCACGCAAAGCCATGCCCAATTTCTTGAGCACGTTGGTGGCCAAACCTTCCTTGGCCAGGTTCAGCGGGACCTCGTAGATGGATTTTGCATCACGCGCTGCCATCACATCCTTGGTGTGGACGTTGCAGAAGAGGGCAATCTTCTCACGTTGCTCACGTCCGATCGGCTTCTCGGTTCGGGCGACGATGATATTCGGCTGTAGGCCGATTTCACGGAGACGATAAACGCTGTGCTGGGTCGGCTTGGTCTTCACCTCATCGGCAGCAGCGATATAGGGCAAGAGGGTAACGTGAATGAAGCACACGTTTTTCGAGCCGGCATAGAGGTAAAATTGTCTGAACGCTTCCAGGAAGGGGAGTGACTCGATATCACCGACAGTACCGCCGACTTCGACGATGATAAACTGCGGCTTCTCAGGTGAGCGAGCGAGATCACAGATACTGTCTATGATCTCATTTGTCACGTGCGGAATGACCTGTACAGTCCCGCCCAGGTAATCGCCGTTACGTTCCTTCTGGATAACGCGCTCGTAGATCTGGCCGGAGGTTACGTTGTTCAGCTTGCCCATCGATTCGTCGATGAAGCGTTCGTAGTGTCCGAGGTCGAGATCAGTTTCAGCCCCATCATCGGTCACATACACTTCGCCGTGTTGGAACGGGCTCATTGTTCCGGGGTCAACATTCAGGTAGGGGTCAGCCTTCATGATGGTGACACGATATCCACGGGCTTTCAGCAGTAAACCCAGTGAGGCTGAGGTTATTCCCTTGCCCAGGCTTGAGACTACTCCGCCAGTAACGAAAATGTATTTTGCGCGCGGAATCCTCGGTCGTTTACGTCCTACAGTACCGTGTTTTACTGCCATCTACCGCTCCCCTTCCCATCCTGCATATCGGAGTATCAGACCCCGGTTATTGAATCAGGTCCACCCAAGATCGCTGGAAGACCAATCAAATGTGTCCTCTATTATGGCGTTGTGAGAACTTGTCTCACTCTCTCCAAATCAGTCGGTGTATCAATTCCACCTGGTCCTGCGTTTTGAGCGATGTGTACAAGCATTGTGCCACCATCTTCGAGCAGACGAAGTTGTTCCAATCTCTCACATTCCTCCAGTGGACTCGGAGGTAAAGAACAGAATCTAGTCAGTGTATTCCGCCGGTAGACATACAGCCCGATATGTCTCAGAGCCAGATCCTCCGGCATTTCACTATCTCTGGAATACGGTATTGGTGCACGTGAAAAATATAGCGCTTTATTCTGCTCTGTACAGGTAATCTTGACAACATTCGGATCGGTGTATTCCTCAACCCGCAAGGGAGTTGCAGCGGTCGCTGCATCAGCCTCAGGGTTGTTTAGCAGCAAAGCTACCGTATTATCAACCAGTTCCGCTGGCAACATTGGTTCATCGCCCTGGACATTCACCACAATGTCAGCTTCCAGCTCGGAGATAGCCTGGTTGATGCGGTCGGTGCCTGACGGCAGTTCCGGATCTGTCATCACTGCTTCCCCGCCCGCCTCGTGGATGATAGAAGCGATACGTTCATCATCTGTGGCAACGATAACCCGTTCAACCGTCTTACATAGTAGAGTGTTTCGCCACGTTCGCAGCACCAACGGTTCGCCAGCGAGATCCGCCAGCATCTTGCCGGGGAAACGGGTGGATGCAAATCTAGCTGGAATAACGGCAATGATGTGTGCGTTCTCGGGCAAACGGTATCTCTTAGCGTTTACAAACGGGACGATTCCGAACCAGACAAATCGCGAAAAATGACGTTAAAGAAGAAACGCCGGGGGACAATCCCCCGGCGCAGATAGTTAAACCTGGCAAATGACAACGAAACGGTCGGCTCGTTGGCCGGCCATTTGTGGCCCGTGGCGAAAGTCCCAATAGAAGGTGTTGGTGACTGGCACCCCCTTCTCCTTCTTGACTTTTTCCTGTAACTCTTTCGCTGTCTTCTTTATCGTTTTCAGCGGGCCTTCATGCACCGTGCTGAATAACTTGCTCGGTTCCAACTCGAATACGTAGGCATCGTAATCGTCCGGCTTGTGCACATTGATCATCAGCTTGCCCTTGAGGGTGCCTGGCTGGATAAGAACCATGGCATCATCAGTGACTCGATGCTCCTTCGTTGCGATCTCCGCTTTCAGCTGTTGACTTGAGTCGAACAGATTACGTGGAGTACCTAGAAGACAAGGCATGTCAACGAAATAGAAGATTTTGTGCTTCCAATCGAACTGACGATCCTGCCAATATTCCGGACTCAACCACTCGTTATCCGCACTCATTGAGTGCTCCTTCCGCTGGATTCCCCTGTTGGCGCTAAGATAGGTATGCGCTGCACACCCTGCAACTGAACTGAGGCTGTTACATCGGTCAGGTCAGCTTGATCCTCACACTCTTCCAATGTACCTTCTTTCACATTGAAAAGCCTGTATCTTCTTTACGACAATCCAGCATGTCCTTCGGCTCGCATCAATGTTGATAAGCGCTCAAAAGGACTTCCGGCACCGAGGATATACATGAGCACAACGCGTTCAGATTCCCAATCCCCCTCTAACTGGCAGATTTCCGACTCCCTCCCCTCTCACCCGGAACCGTACAAGATCAAGATGATCGAGCCGATCCATTTACCGGATCGGAAAACACGAGAAGCGGCTCTTCAGGAAGCCGGGTTCAACATCTTCAACATCCCATCCGACCACGTTTTCATCGACCTGCTCACCGACTCCGGCACCGGCGCGATGAGCGAACATCAGTGGGCGAGCCTGATGGAGGGTGATGAATCATACGCCGGTTCGAGCTCGTTCTTTCGCTTCAAGAACGCGGTCCAAGACGTCATGGGCTTCGAATATGTGCTCCCCACCCACCAGGGACGTGCGGCCGAGAATGTCCTCCACTCGGTACTCGTACATGACGGCGACATCGTCCCCGGCAACAGCCATTTCGACACCACCAAGGCGCATATAGAATTCCGTCACGCTCACGCCATTGACTGCACCATTGACGCGTGTTTTGTTCCGGAAAATGACGAGCCGTTCAAGGGAAATGTTGATCTCGCGAAGCTGGCGAAGGTTGTGGACGAACATGGCGTTGAGAAGATCCCGTTTGTTCTGATCACGGTCACCAACAACTCCGGCGGTGGACAACCTGTAAGCCTCACCAATGTTAAAGAAGTCGCCGCGTTCTGTCACGAGCGCAACCTGAAACTGATCATCGACGCCGCCCGTTTCGCGGAGAACGCCTGGTTCATTCAGCAACGTGAGCCGGGACAGAGGGAACGCAGCGTGCGTGAGATCGCGAAGGAAGTTTTCTCCTACGCCGACGCTGCCACCATGTCAGCCAAGAAAGACGCCATCGTCAACATGGGCGGAATGCTCTGCATGCGTGACGAGGAGCTGTTCGACCAGTGCAGCTCGTTCAACATCCTCTTTGAAGGGTACATCACCTACGGCGGACTGTCTGGACGTGACATGGAAGCCCTCGCGACGGGTCTATATGAAGGCACCGAGGACGATTACCTGTCTGCACGTATCGGGCAGGTGAGACGGTTCGGCGACTCGTTGACCGAGGCAGGGATTCCGATTGTCCGTCCCCCGGGCGGGCACGCTATCTACGTGGACGCCAAGAAATTCCTCCCCCATCTCGATCAGGAACAGTTCCCGGCGCAGGCGTTGGTATGTGAACTGTATCTGGAGGGTGGGATACGTGGGGTGGAGATCGGGACGGTGCTGGCCGACCGTGACCCGGACACCGGGAAGAATCGTCCGCCGAAACTCGAGCTGATGCGGATGACCATTCCCCGGCGTGTGTATACCGAGAATCACCTGCAATATGTGCGCGATGTACTGGTGAAACTGTGGGAACGGCGTGACTCGATCCGCGGCCTGAAATTCACCTACGAGCCGCCAATCCTACGCCATTTCCGGGCGCGGTTTGAGTGGGAATGAACGACAGGGCGGCCCAGGGTTGGCCCCTGGCCACTCTGTCGACTTTATAAACGTTCAGAATGGAAGATCTTCGTCTTCTTCAATAGCCTCATTCTTCTGCTTGAAATGGTGACCTTGTCGATTGAATATCTCAGATATTCTATTACAAATATCATCATTCTCGGATACATTGCTATTCTCAGTTAAAGCTCTTTCTAATTTTTGCAACTCTGATGTATCCAGTATCCAACCCTCTTTATGAATAATTTTAGTAATAAGATCAGCCATTCTATAATATGAAGCACTTATTAAGCTATCAATAAGCTTTCTGCGAGCTTTTGCTTTTAGATTAATGTCTTCATGCTCGAACATACGTTGATGAATATTTCGTGCTGAATCAAAATCATTTATCCATTTGAACGGAGGGGATTGAATACTACCAATAAAACCGTATGGGTTTAATCCGAGATTTATTGGAATTACGGGAACTTGCCTTCCAATGGCAAATCCTATCTCTTGGTCAGTCCAATCACTATCATTATGAAAATCTGGAGTCATTAAAGCTACTAACACATCCATAGTCCGCAATGCTCTCTTAATTTCAAGTTCCCATGGTGCATCCGCTTTAATGTCGTCATGAGCGACAAATGCAGATATTCCTCTGTCGCGCGTTTTTTCCTTTAAGATATGAGCTAGCTTCTTGTGCGCTGCCCTGTGACTCAAAAATACACGAAGCCGATCAGGATGTTCCCATATTCGTAGTATATCTGCATCAGTGACATCATTGAACGGTATGTTATTACCAATATCAATGTGACCACTATCTTCATCAGACATCAGATCTAGTACTACTGAATTTAAACTTTCATTTTCAAATGAAGGTATAGCCTCACGAAGCTTTTTAAGAAGATTTTCTTCTATCTCCTCTTTGTCATCAAATGCCTTTAAATATATTTCTTCAGGAATATGAATTACAAGTTGATGCCCATGATTATCCCAATAATCATCATAGCTTACTCCTTCCCTTACTTGCCACTCTGACGGCCTTAATATATTTACGTAGTCATTTTGATGATTTTGGTCGTAAATACGTATAATCAGATTTTTGTAACTGTGTATTCGTTTGGGCATCTCAAAAGCCATTATGGACTATCCTCCGTTTGTAGAGCGTCAAATGCGTAACTGTTAGTGAATGAAACTTGGGGTAAGCCCCGGGCCACCTGTCACCCGTCTACATGTATTTGGTACTTGCATGTGGTCCACTAATCTCTTCATAATCGACCTCTGCTTTTGTAATATTAACAACCTTTCCAAATATTGGTGTAACGCAGCTTTTATCAAATAACGCTAAGTTGTCCCCTTTAGTATCAAAATTGCTGCTATATAATATACCATCATAACCTTCGCTTCTGAACACTTCTGCTAGTATTTGAGTAGGGACATAATCTGTGGAAGAATTATGTCTTGATGCTGGTTCTGAAAACGCAGAATTGATCCATGACCATACTATCCTGTTCATTGCTCGCGGTTTAGGTTCTGGATTTTCTTCAGTAGAAAAGTAGAGTCTTCTACCTCCAGATCTAGTGCAATCTATAACCTTAATGTCTCGATTCAAATCCATTCTTGCTACTGTATATACTTTGTTTTTCCAAGGTCTCATTTCACATATCGCCGTATGGTAGTGTGTTGCAACATACAATACTGCAATTCCCTTAGGGTTAGCACGACCTTCATAGGAATATTCTGGGTTTGGAAGCATTCTTTCCATACAATAGGGCTTTTCGTGCTCTATATGATCGTTAATATCTTCAATGAATTCAAGCTCATTATCACAACCTTCTTGAGCGCGATATAAGCACTCTCCTTTGGCAAAGTGCTTTACTTTGTTGCCCGCTGTCTTTTTAACTGTTTCTAGAAATAGTTTAGTTTCACTGTCGAAACGATACCTGTACTTATTTCTAACGTGATGTGAGAAACTGTTATAGCTATACCAGCTCTTAAATGATGCCATCTCCAACCTCTTACTTATCCATACCTATAACCTTGTCGCCAGCTCTTCCAGCAATTGTTTCGCAGCGTGTGGGATGACTGTGCCGGGTCCGAAGATCGCCGCCGCGCCGTTATCGTACAGGAACTGGTAGTCTTGGGGTGGGATCACGCCGCCACAGATGATCATGGGCATTATTCTCAACGATAAACTACGAGATCCTTCTCGGACGACTTGAAACTGACCAAGCCGCCCGTCAGGATGACTTCTTCGCACAGAGCAACGGTAAGGATGACTTCTTCTCGCGCACACACATAGTTCTACGCACTACCATGCTCGATACTCGCCGACTAGATCCTTCTCGGACGACTTGAAACTGACCAAGCCGTCCGTCAGGATGACTTCCTTTCACAGCAGACACACTATTGCGTATTATCATGCTCTATAATCAACAGCGAGATTCTTCGCTTCGCTCAGAATGACTCCCTCGCACAGATCAACGGTCAGATTACGCCGCCCCTCCCCCACCGGCCCCTGCCCTCTTACTGCGTTCGATGGACTGCAGGGCGAGGTAGTTGTCGCCGAAACGTCCGAGGTTCTCCAGCTCGTCGTCGTACTGGTTCCAGTGACGTTCTTCGTCGTTAACCAAACCTTCAAAAACCTGCTTCGTCGCGGAGTCCAGGTTCTGCCCGCATTCCATGGCGAACTTGTTGTAGTCCTTCGCGCTGCTCTCTTCCATACCCTTGGCGATCTCGAGCATCTTTTTTACATCGTGGACTTTGTTCACTTTCGCATCGGTCGCGAGTTCGACTTCACCGTTCAGGAAGAGGATACGGTCGGCGAGCACCTCGATATGTATCATCTCTTCGATGGCGGTCCGTTTGAACAGGCCGGTGAGCAGATCGTAGCCCTGATCGTCGCAATGGAAATGGAAGTACATGTATTGATGGACAGCGTGTAGTTCGTCCGCGACAGCGATGTTGAGCAGCTTGATGGATTTCTGGTGCATGGTGGTCTCCCCGGTTTCGGTGATCGGTTTTGTTAACGGTAAGGTCGTGGGAAAGTTGGGAGAGATCAATGAGTCAATTGGGCTTCTGGTGTTGGAGAGGAGCGGCGGTGTGGCTCGGGTATGGTTATCGACAGATCATCCCTGCGAACCGCATACAGACGCGGGTCACAGGGGCATGTCAATAGACCCATCATCAGAACGGCAGATCATCCCTGCGAACCGCATACAGACGCGGGTCACAGGGGCATGTCACCCAGTACCGCGGAGTATGTGATCAGGATTCTTAATCCACCGGCGTATACCAAATCACTGGTCAGCGCCCAGTTTCGCCAGGGCATCCGTAGCCTGTTCATTTGCAGGATTCAGTTCAACCGCTTTCTGAAAAGCGAGAATTGCTGATTCTGAGTCGTCTTGGATTTCGTATAGCTGTCCAAGTCGAGACCATGCATAGCTCAGTTGAGGTTCCCTTTCCGAAGCTGGCCCGAGTTCGATATAGCGCTTCAGTGCGTTGATTCCCTCGGGGACTCGCTGCTCTGAGAACACAGCCGTTCGGCCAACCTGATACAGAGCCCCTGTAAAACTGGGTCTCTCCAGCAACAATCCGTCAAGCACAGAAAAAACATCATCCCAAGTTTCCATTCCCTGATACATGTAGACCAAGTCAAGAACCGCCAAGCTGTCGTCGGGCTGTTCACTGATCCACCGCTTGATCTCATCGATTGCTTCAGCGGATTTGTCATCGCTCTGTAATATTGTGATCTTGGCGTTCATGCCGCGTCTTGGATCACGCACAGCAATCGACTCAGCTTCTGCATATGCTTTCTCTATGCTTCCGCCGGCGATGCCCGGTGCCTGCAAATAAAACTGTAACCGATCCTCGCGCGCATCCAGATTATCATGATCAATCTCTAACGCCCGATCAATTTGGCCTTTGAATTTGGTCCCGTATCGAGCCTTTGCCAGAAAGCCTCCTGTCGATGCCCTAAGTCCATACGCACGTCCCAGCCACAGATGGAACAGGGAACTGCCCTCTGTAATCTCTATTGCTTGTTCAAAAGCTCCTGAGGACTTCTTGTATTCCGCCTCCTCGAAATACACTCGTCCGAGATAGTACCAGGCTGAATCGCTTTCGGAGTGTGCATCGGCGTATTCAACAATGAATTCACGCCAGGCTTCTCGATCTTCACCGTAATAGTTGATCAAGGCTTGAGCCAATGACTCCTCGGCCCGCACCGTTCCAGATAACAACGTAGTCCCAACAAGAAATAGCAGTAACCAGGTTTTCATCGCCGCACCACTGTTACATGAGGTCATGATCTGTAGGCTCGTTTGAATAGACGTAGTATGTCGAATAGAATCAACAAGGAGGCATAGTCCAACCCAATATCTCTGAGACCATCTTCGATTGAAAGGGTTACACGCGCACTGCAGGTTCCGGTTCCTCTCCTTGGGAAAGGTATCACAAGTCGGTTCTCTTGTCTTGAGCTGAGCCTGTAATCGCATTATCTTCCTGCATCCGAAAAGGGTGAGGTCAGACATATTGGAACGTGACGTATGAGTGAGGGGAGGCCTCGTTTGTGCGGTTGCAATTGCTTCTGAATCTTCTCCCGATACTTACCATCAGGCCTTGACGACCGTAACCGCATTCCAGGAGGGTGCATGGCCTCTCTTCGTACCCGAGGGTACTTCCATTATCGCTGGCAGACCGGCCAGATCGCGTGGCTACTTCACCGTTTGACAGGGTTGGCGCTCGTCTTGTACGTGTCTTTGCACGTCTGGGTGATTTCCAGTTTGCAGCTCGGTGAAGGGACTTTTAGCGCGACGATGGCATATGTCGCATCTCCGCTGTTCCGTTTCCTCGAAGTCGGCTTGCTGTTCTGCGTGATTTACCATGCGCTGAACGGTTTACGTCTGATCGCAATTGATTTCTTTGGGGCGACAGAAAAACACGTGCCGCTATTTTGGGCGGTGATGATCCTTGGCGTTCTCGCCTGGATCTGGG
>CAJVXH010000038.1 GCA_913009835.1 uncultured bacterium | reverse complement strand
TGATCTTAAGGTTATATTGAATTAACGACATCAGTGTCCGATTTAATGTAGCCGTACTTCCAAGGGCCCAGGATACTTGCTCAGTAGATGAATGCCGGGAATAATCCGTGTTGACATGTCAACACGGGCAAGACGAAAAATCGTCTGATATTGCACGGGACGCATACACGATGAAGCTCAACAAACAACGGATGGGCTGGGTTGACCGCCCGGCATTACTGGGTGGTGCGCCACATGTGGTGAAACCTTGGCCTGTTTATAACACTATCGGTGCCGAAGAAAAGCGTGAAGTAATGGAAGTGTTGGACAGCGGCGTGTTGTCAGGTTTCCATGCCAGTCCGAGCGACAGGTTCTTGGGCGGACCAAAGGTGCGTCAGCTGGAAGAGGCTTGGACGAAATATTTTCATGTCGGTCACGCTGTCTCAATGAATTCTGCCACCTCCGCCTTGTTTGCCGCAGTGTCCGCTTGCGATATCGGGCCCGGCGATGAGGTGATCACCAACCCCTTGGCCATGTCAGCCTCCGCCGCAGCCATCATGGGCAATGGCGCGGTGCCGATGTTTGCCGATGTTGATCCCCGATCAATGAACCTCGATCCTGAGGCGGTAGAGAAGTGCATTACGCCGCATACCAAGGCTATTCTGGTAGTCCATCTGGCGGGATCATGCAGCGACATGGACCCGATTCTCGAGCTGGCCAGGAATCATGACCTGTACGTGATCGAGAATAATGCTCAAGCACCTGGTGCAGTATATAACGGGAAATATGCCGGAACATTGGGACATATTGGCATTTTCAGCCTCAATTGTCATAAGACTATTCAAGCCGGAGAAGGCGGGATCGCGGTCACTGATGATGATGATCTGGCGTTACGATTGCAGCTCGTCAGAAATCACGGTGAGAAGGTTATCCCGGCGATGGGATTGGGCAATAAGTGGAATTTACTCGGCTTCAATTTCCGAATGACTGAAATGCAGGCGGCAATCGCAATCCATCAGCTGGGAAGATTGGAACACCTGAGCGATTGGAACGCGCGTCTTGCCAAGCATCTGACCAAACGACTGACTGCGGATTTTCCATTCATCACCCCACCTCATGCTTCAAAGGGTAGCACACACGTTTACTATTTCTACCACATGGAGTATGACGCCGATGCCGCGGGAATGCCGCTGGAACTGTTTGCAGAAGCGGTGTGCGCGGAAGGGGTTCCGGTGCATACCCGTTATCCGGTATTGCTCTACCGTCAACCAGTTTATCAGAATCGTAGCGCAATAGGGGGGAGAGGATATCCATTTGCGGAATCGTATTACGATGGTAATGCCGACTACTCGGACGGTATCTGCCCTCAGGCTGAAGCCTTAGCAGATCGTTCAATTTACATCGATACACTCGTTCGTTACCCTAATACAACCGATGATATGGACCGCATCGCGGACACTTTCTCCAAGGTGATGAAGTTCAGGAAACAAATAGTGGAGTGGAGTGAGCAGGACCATCCTGCTGACACCTCGAAACTGGAAATCCCAGTTGTTGACTCTGATAAATCAAATGCGAATCCAAAATATAACGATCAGCCGAAGCAGCTACAAATGGAAGATATCCTGGGTTCCGCTGAGGAAGAAATTGTTGAAGATGATGAACACACTGTTGTCGTAGCTCTCGCCACCGAACCGCTTATCAGTGCAATGGCACTGGCGTCAGTCGCTGAATATTTGATGGAACGTCATGATGTTGAACTTCACATGGGCGTTGCTGATCTGGGCATTCAGGTTTTCAGAGACCGTTTTCGGACTGAATTGCAGGAGTTCGATCCAGACGAAGGTCAGAAATTTCGATATGACGCACAAGTTGGCGCTTGGCTGGATGAGATTAAGCCCGAGGTAGTCATCTCAGGCTTGGTCGGAGCGAAGGGTGGCTTGGATTACGCATTGCAGCGACAGGCAAAGCAGCGTGACATCCGCACTTGCGCGTTGCTGGAATCCTGGGATCGCCTCGACGATCGATTGAATGATGACCAGGGCGAAGCGAAATTCGGCTACCTGCCAGACAAACTCGGTGTGCCCGATTTTACCACCGCACTTGAGCTTTCCGAACTCGGCGTTGATAAGGAACATTTGCAGCTCGTTGGACACCCACTCCATTCGGATCTTAAGCAACTGATTAACCGATGGCGTCAGCTCCGTGATAAAGCCAGGCGCTGGTTGGAAGTAGAGAAGGGGATGGATTTGGTGGTGTTCTTTTCAGAACCAATATCCGATTCCATCAATTTTGGGTCGCATTTGAACACCGGGTATGATGAATTCGTGGCGTTGAATGTCACTGCCAGCGGATTGGCGAAGCTGTATCAGAAGAATGCCTGCGTGCTCGCGGTGAAGGAGGATCCTCGGAAACGAACTTTCGGAAGCCGGTTAAAGGGAGGCGAGGTTGGTGGAGTCCGAATCATGGACATCACAGACAGTACGCTCAGTGATGTCGAGTGGATTCTCGCAGCCGATGTCGTGGTTGGCATGTCAAGCCAAATCCTGGTACACAGCGCCTGCACCGGCATTCATACAATTGCGGTTCAACCGAACCTGGAACGTGAATACGACTCCAATCCTTTGACACGTCGGGGGCTGCTCCCCAACATAGAATTCCCCGAGGAGTTGATGCTGGCAATACGTGATTTCGATGAGCACGATAAACGTTCACTAGCTAGAGTTCGCAAGGAATTCCGTTGGAATGAAAATGCTGCTGAGAACGTTGGAAAGATGGTTGTGGATTTGGGGAAAACGTGTGAGCTACAATAGGGACAATCCTGATGACCGCAATCATTCTAGCTTCTCACCATTTTGTATGTAGCTCGAAATTTGGATATGATTCACGGTACTTCGACCAAGAGCTCAGTTCATAGTCAAACGAGATGAGGATTAGACAATCGATGAATAGCCATCCTTTTTTCTTCATCAGTGGGATGTTTCGCTCCGGAACATCGCTACTGGCTCGTATGCTTAACGCTCATCCTGAGCTGGCTGTTGCCTCCGATCCATACGCTCCCCTGTTCAAAGCGTTCCGAAACCAGGTGGTACGTACGACCGAACCCGGGCAGGCGTTCGACCCCGATGCGCCGCTTGGTGACTATTACTTGAATCCGCGTGAATTAGTCTTCTACGAGGCCATACAAGACGCTTCGCTCGATCGTCCTTTCTCAGAGACGAAGCTGTTCACTTTACAAGAACAGATCCGGCAGATCTCGGCGAAGTCTTCGCCAAAGATTCACCCTTATCTGGATAAACTCAAAGGGAATAGCTATGGTGAGCTGCTCGCTTCCGGTGTGCAGATAATCCGTGAGGCTTACGGCGATGACCATACCAAACTCGTCGGTTTCAAAGAAGCGATGACTAACGAGTTCGTGCCGCATATCCTCGACACTTTCCCAGAGGCTAAGGCGATTGTGGTGCAACGTGAACCTCGTGCAATGGCTGCGTCATGCAACTGGGCAGGCAAAAAATATCCATGGATATATCTCGCTCGACAGTGGCGTAAACTCGGCGCGATCGCCTGGACATTAACTCAGAATGGTTTCGTCAACCGAGATCGGGTAATGCTGGTAAGCTATGAATCACTGATACGTCGACCAAAAGAGACCATGGAACAAATCTGCGAATTTCTGGATGTTCCATTCGAAGAGATATCGCTTGACCCGGCCAAATTTGTTGATGGATCGGGGAACCCGTGGATGCAAGATCCGGAGTATGTGCGAGGAGTGCGAGCGTTCAATCCGGACACTTTGAGCAAATGGCGTGAGCGACTGAGCATACGTGATTGCGAATTCATGGAAAGATTGTGCTGGCCGGAGATGAGCTTGTTCCAATATCAACCTGTTGTCATGCGACGTTGGGTGATACCGGAAGATATTGTGAAGCATCCGCCGTTGATCCCGGAAAATGAGCTGGTGGAATGGATTAAGCCATATTCAATGGAGAGTAAACACGCGTATGTTGAAGAGTTACGGAAGGAAAGGTATCGTTGGGAAGCGCTAACTGAGGAGAAGATGCCAGACGCAGCCACTCAACGAAGCTGTTGCCTGAGCGAGAAGGTGTATCTGGAATTGCGTGCTGTGGCGCAGAAGTCAAAGCATGACCGTCGTGCTCGGGTGAGGAATGACTGATTCACAACCCGTACAAGACAGCGTAATGAGTTGAGGCATCTGTCTGAAGTGACACTTGTTTTCAAAATAGCAATGACGGACATCAACATCCGATATTAATTGATAGCAGATATCTGGCCTGCGTTCAGCAAATCAAGCTAGTTGAACAGAGTCGATTTGCTTCTGAAATGCGGCGATGTTTGCTTCAACATCACCTCTATAAATCGCAGATCCGGCGACCAGCTCATCCGCGCCATGACGGATTAACTCCGCCGCGTTGTCCGGCGTGACGCCACCATCGACCTGCAACCGAGCCATGGAATTGAATGACCTCAAAAGTTGTGCGACCTCACTCACTTTACCCAAACCCTCATGGATGAACTTCTGCCCACCCCAGCCGGGATTGACCGTCATAATCAGCACTCGATCCAACAATGGCATAACATGTTGAAGTGTTGCGGTCACTGGTGTAGCGGGGTTCAACGCTACTCCGGCCTCACAACCGGCATCGCGGATCATCCCCAGTACACGGTGCAGATGCGGCGTGGCTTCGGCATGAATTGTGATCGCTTTAGCACCAGCACTGGCGAAGGCTAGAACCTGTTTGTCAGGATCTTCAATCATCAAATGAGCATCCACCCAGGCACCTGTCACATTGATAATCGCCTTAACCACATCAGCGCCGTAAGTAATCGGGGGGACAAATTGACCGTCCATTATGTCGGCGTGCAATCCGTAGGCACCGGCATCTAGTGCACGTTTGGCATCGGGGCCTAAATTTGCGAAATCCGCTGCCAGTAAAGATGGGAGAATGCGCACAGGGTGAGGAGATATCTGGTTCATGGTCATGGGTGGATCTCGTTAATCGGACAAGCGTGTCGTTTAATCTATCGGCCAGAAGCCGGTGTATCTCGGACCAGTGAATCAACTGATACTGTGTCAGGTTCAACCCAGTCTTCCGGATAGTTCACTTCCAATTGGACAGGGAATTGACGTTCCTTCTCCAAACGCGGCGGCGGATCCTGATTCATCACCGCGCCTTTCCTGCGCCCAATGTAACGGTCATATTTCACTGTACCAATTGATAATCCGGCTTTCAAAATAAGGTAACGCGCCTGTTCGTAGGGTAAATCCAGTACGTCCGGAACAATCACCCGACGTGGCTCCTGGCCCAGGCTGATTGTCATCTCGATTGAAGATCCGCGACGAAGGACAAGCCCTGAATCGGGCATTTGACTCATCACCTGGCTCTCATATACGGAATCGCTGAAAGCATAGTAAATGCTGTCTACTACCAGACCTGCGGCGTCCATTCCGGTCGCGGCTTCTTCGCGGCTTAACCCGACTACGAATGGCACCTTCGTCGTGGGAGCGCCTGCAGCAACGATAACGTGCACTCGCCGCCCCGGCTTAGCTTCGAGACCGGGCAGAGGAAACTGGTCGAGAATAATACCTTTCTCAACCCCGGCGAGAAATTGTTCATCCTGAACGATGATCTCAACTTTTTTGCTTTTTGCAACCTCAGCGGCTTGTTGCTGACTCAAACCACGCATATCTGGAACAGTGATCTCGCGCCAATTCCTGATATAGATGGGCATCGCGATATAGTTGAGAAAGAGAACAAACAGTATCCACACCCCCAGAACAACCCCTATCCGGGTGATCCAGAAACGAGCTGATTGAATGTGCTTTTGCCAGTTCATTTGGTACGTTTCCAGCGAGCAATGAAGGCGCCATCCACTCTATCTCTCGGCGGCCAGGTTGCAGCCATACCGACCTCTTTACGTAGAATATCCGGGATGCTGTCCGGTAATTGGTCACGTTTCATTTCCTCACCCGCGCGCTTGTCGAAAATCTGGACACGTTTCTCGTTTTCAGATGATTCCAGACTGCAGGTGCTATATACCAACACTCCACCAACCTTGACCATGCCGGAAGCTTTGACTAACAACTGTCGTTGAATTTTGGCTATCTGATCGACTTGCAATGGTGACCGTCGCACCAGCAAATCAGCTCGTCTGTGGGCGACACCGGTTCCCGAACATGGTACGTCCAGGAGGACTCGGTCAAATGGTTGCGACTCAAAGGTCAACAAATCCTCAGTAATCACTTCCACCGAAGTATGCCCCATTCGCTCAAGGGTTTCCCGGGTAAGATGGTTGCGCTTCATATTCTTATCTAATGCCAACAATTCACCCTTACCACCCATCATTTCCCAGATCAGGGCGGTCTTTCCACCAGGTGCACAGCAGAGGTCAAGTATCCGTTCACCAGGCTGTGGATCAAGCGCACGTATGGCCAGAGACGGGGCCAGGTCTTGAACTGTTGTAATTCCCGACTGGAATGATGGCAGCTCGGCCGGGTTCACATCACGGGCATAGACATATCCCGGCCAGTCGGGCAACACCTCGAATTCGACCCCTTCTTCACGCAGAATTTCGTGCCATTTATCATCCGATTTAGTCGCCAGAAGGTTCCTGCGCAGACCTATCGGTGGGATCGACTTGTAAAATTGGATAAGCGTGTCTGCTTTTTCCTCGCCCCACTTTTGCTGCCAATAATTTGTCCAGCGGTGCAGTGGTGAACCCGGCGCATAGAATGCATCTACTGGACGTTCGGCGGGCGGTTTCCTCAAGGCAGACCTCAGTACGGCGTTTACCAACCCACCGCCATTATTGCCGGCGATGAATCGAGCGTGTTCGACGGCTTCGTTGACCACGGCGTGATCAGGCACACGGTCAAGGTGCCGTAGTTGATATAGTGCGACTTCAAGTATCTGCAACAGGCCGGGCTTCAGTTTATTCAATGGCGGTTTGACCAGCTCAGCCAACTCAGTATCCAATGTCGTCTGATTACGTACTACCCCGTAAACCAGCTCTGTCAACAAGGAACGGTCGCGTTTCTCCCACTCGCCCCTATTCAGATACCTATCGCGAATCTCATCCACCTTGCGGGTGGACGTAGCCCAGTCAGTCAGGATATCGGCGGCGGCTCTGCGTGGATTAGAACGGTTCATAGGACGTCCCGACTCGTTCGCCAACACTGATCTTATAACCACGGAGGAAATCGGACACGCGCATCCGCTTTTTACCCTGGAGCTGAACCTCGTTGATTTTCAGCGCACCTTCGCCGCAAGCTATCACCAACCGCCCAGTCTTGTCATCCGCCTCAACAATAGTCCCAGGATTACCAGAAGCCTGGTCCAGCGGACTTGTCGAGAAGATTTTGAGCTGCTTGTCGTGCAGCGTGGTATATGCACCTGGCCAGGGAGTGACCCCTCGTGCCCGGTTGTGCAAGGTGAGTGCCGGATGTGACCAGTCCAGCAGACCATCTTCCTTGCTCAGTTTCGGGGCTTTTGTTACGGACGCTTCATCCTGCGGAATCGGTGCCAGTCCACCTTTTTCCAGTCCAGCAATCGCCTCCAGAATCATCTCACCGCCAATTGGTGCCAGACGGACTGCTAAATCTCTCGAGGTTTCGTAAAGATCGAGCGTGTGATGGGTCTGTAGCAGCACGCCGCCAGCATCCACTTGCTCGGTAATGCGGATAACGCTCACCCCGGTTTCAGTGTCGCCATTGATCAACGTCCAGTTCAGCGGTGCCGGTCCACGATATTTCGGCAACAGGCTGGGATGGACATTCAGAGTTCCATATTTCGGCAAGCCGAACACTTCAGGCGGCAGGATTTTGAACGCTACCACCACCGCAACATCTGGTTTCAGCGCCCGAAGTTGCTCATGAAATGTTGGGTCTTTCAACCGTTCGGGCATCAGGATCGGTGTCGAGGGAGAGTTTTCCCGGACATATTTGCGAACGGGCGTTGGTTGCATCTTCCGTCCCCGTCCGGCCAGTTTGTCTGGACCGGTGGCCACCCCCACGAGTTCGTGTACATCGCTTCCAAGTATACTTTCGAGGGTGGGAATACCGAAGCGATCAGTGCCGAGAAATACGACACGCATAGGCTTTTTATTCCTGTGTCGAGGTGGGGTTCTGTTCGCTGATACGCCTGAGTTTACTGCGCATCATCGTCCGTTTCAGAGCAGGCAGGTAGTCAGTGATTAACACGCCGTCCAAGTGGTCCATCTCGTGTTGCACGACAACAGCTAACATACCATCCGCTTTGAGTGTGAGATTATTTCCCTGCAAATCCTGATAGTCCACGGTGACCCATTCCGGACGATCCACCATGATATTGATATCAGGCAGCGAAAGGCAGCCTTCCTCACAGGTAGCGATCTCTTCACTCTCTTCCACAATCATCGGGTTTGCCATGGTGAGCAAGCGTATTCCTTCAATGCCATCCTCCTCAACGGGTAGCCCGATCACCAGGAAACGGATGCTCAATCCGACCTGGGGCGCGGCAAGACCAATGCCGTCGCCACCCTTCATCGACTGAAGCATATCAACGGTAAGCTGCTCGAGTTTGGGGCCGAATTCGGTAACTGGCTCCGCAACTTTTCGCAGGACTGGATCGCCGTACACACGTATTTGCATCTCTGCCATAGCAGTTTCCACGAACCAGCCACCAGCTAGCTCGCGTCCGTCGTTCGACTAACAGCGGAACGATCTACGATGACCTTGTTTCCTTCATTGATCTTGATGATCAAGGTGTTATCCTGCTCGCGGACTCCAGCAACGGTGCCGTGAATCCCGCCGATAGTGACAACATTGTCGCCCTGTTTGATCTCGGCGATCATTTTCTGCTGGGCTTTCTGACGTTTGGCTTGGGGACGGATCATCAGGAAGTAGATGATGACGAAAATGAGGACGAACGGTAGAAATCCAAGTAAACCGCCGCCGCCCTGGGTGCCTTGCGCGCCGCCGCCAGCCATCATGGGAATGAAGTACAATGGGAATTGCATTGTGTAATCTCTCGCCTTCGGTTAGAGTTGTCTAGGACTCAACAATATACATGGAGGATTCGCGCTTTGCCGGAGTACTCACGGAGAGTATGAGCCGTTCCATGAGGGGGACAGAGTACCCTTTCGCGTGAGCGGGCTTCGCGTAAACGACCTGCTGTTAATGGCTGAGAGCTGTGAGGAAGTCATCCTGAACGAAGTGAAGGATCTCGCTTTTTGACCCATATCATCCCAGACATAAATGTCTGGGGCATGACGCAACACATCAACTTGGGCTGAACGAAGTGAAGGATCTCGCTTTGTGATCCATATCATCCCAGACATAAATGTCTGGGGCATGACGCAACACATCAACCTGAGCTACTCGTCATCCTGAACGAAGTGAAGGATCTCGCTTTTTGACCCATATCATCCCAGACATAAATGTCTGGGGCATGACGCAACATATCAACCTGAGCCACTCGTCATCCTGAACGAAGTGAAGGATCTCGCATGCCCATAAACCATACGCAGGGATTTTCATTTAGTGGGCCAGGGCCAGGTATCGGCCTTGACAGCCTCGTAGTTCGCGTTCAACTCTGGTTGTAGCAGTATCAACGAGGCGATACGACGAACCATCTCAGTAACATAGAGAGCTTCGTCCATCTTCAGACCACGACCGAGCATCACCTTTTCACGATAACTCAGCCATTTCTTGATCACTTGATAACCGCCGATGGTATAGCTCCATACAGTCGGCGGGACATTCTCCCAATAGGCAATGTCGTTCAGATAGATATCCAACGTATCCCCTCCGAACGATTCGATATGGCCTGAGTCAACAGTGTTGCGGGTTTCTACGCGGCCCCGTCCGGGCATGCACACCCCACGCGCACCCTTGTGTCCCCAACCTGCGGTCATATCCAGCTCGCCTTTGTCAGGATCGAGTGACCCACCGCCGACCTTGCAGATAACGCCCAACGGTCTCAGACGCGGATCAATCGTTCCGGCGGTCACGCCGTCAACTGGTTTCTCTGTATCCAGCAGCGCGGCGACGCGACGACCTAAGCCCGCCGAATCGAGTAGCGCTTGCTTTGTTGCAGGTAGTGGTATGCGCGGCCAGTCCTGACGGATGCCGTCAGCGTTCTCGTCGAGATACGTGGGGCTGTAGCCGATAGCGAGCGCGTGCATCCAGATTAAGCCGGCCGTTTCGGCGTCGGTGTCAGGGTTGGAGATGTCCAATTGTGTTAGATACGTGCGGGCTGTCTTCGAGAGATTCGCGGTGATGGTCGGTTCAACGGCCTCATGCTCAAACATCTCATCCTGTCCGGCTTTTTCCTTTGGTAGCTCAGGGGTGTTACGAAGGCGGATGGGGAAGTGCCTAGCATGTCCTGAGATAGAATCATAGTCACTAATTAGCCTAGAATAATAGAAGGGAACTCCTTCTGGATATTTGTCAGCAGTATCTCGAGTAATGAAGAAGCTCTGTCCTTCAGTCTTACTGTGATTTATGAGTTTTGGGCTAGGTTCGCTGAAAAGTGGTCGCAAATTTTCAAGATAACAAAATCTTAAGTCAAACGGTTTGAATGGATATCTGACTACACAGTCTTCGTCGTAAACAAAATTATGTTGTATTTTTCTTCTTGCGTCAGGGCCAACAATTCTATTTCCTGTCATCATCAAAGACGCATAGATTCTCTTAATCTCCTCATCGGAAATATTATTACCAAAATAAGCCTGCATTCTATCTATAAGTGGCTTTTTATCCATTGATATTAAAGCAAAGGCTCTTCTCTCAACAGGACCGTTATGATGTTCACTCGCAATATCGTTGGTCCGCGGCCAAATGAGATATTCTTTACTAACAGTTTCCGGTCTAAAAGAGAACCGATTCTCTGATGATGGTGATGCTGTTTCGTAATTGCGGTCTGGGTGCTCTAGTAAGAGAGTATCGAGTAATTGTTGGCGACGTTCGACGGCACGAGCCGCGTCGATATCGTCGCGGTAGAATACTTTGGCCAATTGACCGCTTTCGTCCTGGTGACTCTTACCCCGAACCCATAGAGAAGTAACGATGCCCTGCTGAATCCCGGCGGAAAAACCTGGGATGGCAAATACTGTTTCGCTTGTGCGCCCGTCTGGGGCGTACTCACTGATCTTGCGATTGCCGTGCATGTTTTCTATCCAGAACTTATCAAAAGACTGAAGTAATCGCTTGCGCAATACGACAAATGATGGCTCGCTTGTCCATGAATAATTTGAGATAAACGAGACTACTCCCTTACCACTCTTGGCGATACGACGTTCGGCGATTCGGAAGAAACGGACATATAGATCGTCGAGGTTGAATTTCTTGATTCCCCAGCCGCCCTGCTTGACAGGTGTAGTCAAACCTTCCTTATACGACTTGACCAGATCACCTTCTTCTTTGGGGCTGGTTCCGGCAAACGCGTTGTAGGGCGGATTGCCGATGATGACCAGGATAGGAGCTTCCTGTTTGACTTTGTTCGCGGCGTCGCGTTCCTCCTTTAGTTCAGGATACAGGGGTAGTTCGTCCTTCGGATTCTCGAGCGGTTCCCAGCCGGTGAGTGCATTCGTCAGGTAAACACCTGCGCGTTGATCGCTGTCGTGATCGAGAGGTGCCCCGAGTTGACGCAACATCAGTCCCAGCTGGAGGTGGGAAATAACGAATGGTGCGGGCAGAATCTCGAACCCGAAGACGCGTTTCATGGCGGCGCGTTTGAGATTCTGTGCGGTCAGGGCACTACCGCCTTTCGCCTCGAGCGTCTTGTGAATACGTTTCAGCACTTCGACCAAATAAGCTCCGGTGCCGCAGCAGGGGTCGAGGATGACGACGTTTTCATCGGCGAGACCGTCAGCGATGTCCAACTCTTCACGCAGAACCCGGTCCACCCGTTCGACCTGATACTGGACGATTTCGGGCGGGGTGTACCAGACACCGAGCTGCTTGCGCAATTCGGGATCGTACGCCTTGAGGAACGGTTCGTAGAAATACTGGACAGCGTGTTCTTCCTCGAACTTGGCAAAAAAGGCCTCTCGATCTACCCGATTGAGCACATCTCCTGTCCAGTCGAGGACTTCGTCAATGCCGAGAGGTTTGAGTTTCTGCGGTGTGGAAATCTGATTGAACAGGCTGGCGACCATGGGAACGTGAAGGGTCCAGGCAGCTTGGTGCCAGTCGAAACGGGCTTCTGGCTGATCCTTATAATCGCGGCTCCACAGCACCCAGGACGAGAAAACACCGTAGAAGAGCGTCTGAACCAGTGTTGCGAGGAAAAAGTGTTGTCCCTTCTCGCCTTCAAAAGTCATTCCGAGGGCTTCTTCAAGTGCCTTTTTCAATCCATCCAAGGCGGGAAGGTCGTCAGTTTCCTCGATCCGATGACGTGCTTCCCGGGCCAAAGAGGCGAGGGATTGTGCGAGATCTTCAGGATCGGTGAGGGTCGCCTTGTAGGACAAAACGCGGTGAAGATAGTCGAGCAGACGGTCGCCCTTTTCGTTGGCAGCTTTTCTCGGGTGGGCCATCATTGCCAGAAAATCGGCTTCCGTATCAGCCATTCGGAAAGGCTCAAGCTGCTTTGGGTTGCCCGATTCATCTTGGCCAATGTGGACGAAATCGCGGTAGTTAGTAACCAGGACGAGTTTGTAATGATCCCAGTATTTCGATACCTGTTCCGTTTTTGCGGTGACGAACGAATCGTCTTTCCAACCTTTGACTTCGATGACTCCGCGCTCTGGGTGTGCGCCTTCGATTGGTCGGTCATCGCTGGCACGTTGGAACAGGCTGGCGGAAAACAATCCGAAATCCGGCGACCCAGCACCCGTGCTCGAGAGCTGCGAGACAGCCCGAACCTTAGGCTTGAGCTTCATGCCAACTTCATTCAACAAGGTCTCAAGTGCGGCGTAGTGGGAAGTTTCGGCGGTAGCACCACCGGTACGGTGGACCTCAGAAAGCGATTTCAGATAAGTTTCGACGGGGTGCATTACTGTTCCATAAAAGTTGACCAAGTTGTCTGGAATATACGACCGGTTACAGCAATGGTATAGCTGCAACGGGGGTTGCAGGGCTACTCCTGCGCCAGTACATTTCGGACAGAAACCCATTCACCAACCCGGGCATGACCCATGAAAGGTATCATCCTCGCTGGCGGCAGCGGTTCCCGACTGTATCCGGCAACCCGCAGCATCGTCAAGCAGCTGCTTCCTATCTACGACAAGCCGATGATCTACTACCCGTTGTCGGTGCTGATGCTGGCAAATATCCGCGAAGTGTTGATCATTTCAACGCCGGAGGATACCAGCCGCTTCGAGTCGCTGTTCGGTGATGGTTCCCAGTTCGGGATGCGTTTTGAGTATGTAGTGCAACCATCGCCGGACGGTTTGGCCCAGGCGTTCATACTAGGCGAGGAGTTTCTCGATGGCGATGACGCGGTGCTGGTGCTCGGTGACAACATTTTCTACGGTCACGGTCTGGTGGAAACCTTACTCCACGCTCGCAGGCGGGTAGAAGAAGAGCGCCGCTCAGTCGTTTTCGGATACAAGGTTCAGGACCCGCAACGATATGGCGTGGTTGAGTTTGACGAAGATGGGCGAGTCTTATCCATTGAGGAAAAACCGTCGAATCCGAGGAGTAATTACGCAGTTGTCGGATTGTATTTCTACACCAGCGATGTCGTTCAGGTTGCGAAAGAGGTGAAGCCGTCTGAACGTGGCGAGCTGGAGATAACCACGGTCAACCAGGCGTATCTGGCGCAGGATCGGATGGATGTGGAGTTGCTGGGACGTGGATATGCCTGGCTGGATACGGGAACTCATGAGAGTCTGCTGGAAGCGTCGCTATTTGTCCAGACTATCGAAAAACGGCAGGGGATGAAGATTTCCTGCATCGAGGAAATCGCCTACAGTCAGGGTTGGATTGACGTTGATCAGCTTCGCGAACTTGCCCAGCCGATGGCGAAGAACGAGTACGGGCAGTATCTGTTGAGGATTGCTGAGGAGAAGTGAGCTGCAAGTGACATTGTTCCGTTGACTCTGGCTATTGGTTCCTGACAGTTCCTATAGCCTATCTCATTCAATAACTAATCGCCTATTTCACCACTACCACTTTCCTTAAGGCAGGGGCGTTTCCCTCCGCAGCTACACGCAGCAAGTACATCCCGCTGGCGATCTCATCTCCTGGCATCCAGGTGAGGCGATGATTCCCTGCTGCTTGCTGCCAGGTCATGTGGTCGATTTGGCGTCCGAGGATGTCGTAGATAGTCAACGTGATTTCACCCGCTTGGGGCAGGCTGATATTCAGCACGGTGGCGGCGTTACAGGGGTTCGGCGACGGCTGAGAAACAGTAAATTGTCCGGGTTTTGCGGGTGATGAGATTGTCGATGCATCAACTCCCGTGATCTCCAGCTGGTAGGGGAGTTCTAACGGCGTCCCACCGGAAGGGAAGAATATTTTCAGCACAGATTGAAATATTCCCGTGTCCAGATTGCTGGCATCGGCGAGAACCTCAATTTCCTCTGAATCGTTGCTTAGGAGATAGCCCGTCATTGGCTCAAAGCTAAGATAGGGGATAGTCCAGCGAATGCGATACAGGTTAATGCTTTGTTCGTTTGCTGACCCAATCAGGGTTGCAAAGTATTTGTAATCAATCGTTGTTCCCACGCTCGTAAACACAGAGGCGCCAGCAGTTTCGACTGCTTCGAATGGAAACAGAGTTTGAGTGTCTTCGCTCAGCGTGCCGTAGCCGGGTAGCATGTGATGAACGACTGGTGGTGATTGCCCGTCGTTCTCAAGCAGCACGATGCGGTATCGGTCCTCACGTTGCACATCCATCGCGATGCCTGTCAACGTCATCCCGGTATCGTAGCTGTCCCATACCTGCCCGCCGGGGCGCTGGTAGGGCGTAACGATTCCATCCGGGATCGCAGCCCAGAACCAGTCTAACACGGGATCGTAAGTTAACCAGCGATTGTCCGGATCAACCGAATCGATCACCTCGGTAATCACACCGAGCGAATCGAATCCGACGATTGTATTGGCATCAATGGCGTAGAGGAAGTCGCCGTCCGTGGTCAGACCATGAAACGGTTCGGCTGATGAAACAGGTTGCAGAAAACTCCAGGCTAATTGTCCATTGGTATCCAGAACATAGACTCTAAACTCGTCATCAGCAGTCGTGTGAGTGAGGTAAAATCTTCCTCGCATGAACGTGAGGTCATGTATATCACCTTCAGCTGGGATGAAGGGGGTGATAATGTCGTGAAATTCATATGGTTCTGGCGGTTCGAGTCCGACAGGTTCTGCGCGGATCTGCCAGTACAGGTTGCTCAGCGCGTTCAAGGCGAAACTGGTGTCAACATCCTGCTGGATGTAGGTATGAACGTTCAGCGATTCGATGTCCAGAAACGCAACTACAGGCGAGAGTATAATATCCTGCGTAGTCGTCTGATCGAGGTCGATTTGAACGTTTAACAGGGCATCTCCATACCCGGTCATGGTCGCCGTCACCGGCCAGTTACCCACCGGGATATCAAGGATCTGGTACTCACCGAGTTCGTTGCTGATGCCGCTGAATGGTAGGCCAGTATCCACACTAACTTCCGCGTTCTCGACGGGATTTCCAGTTAGCTCATCGGTTATAATTCCGCTCAATGACCCGACTTCCTCGACAAATCCCTTTTGCAGCAGGGCGCCGTAAACGACCGCTCGGTGCAATCCATCAAACAGATCCTCTTCAGCCTGAAGCAAGCCCTGAGCGGCATCTTCCGGAGTCAGGCCAGGAGTCATGTAGTACAAGCTCTGCGCAATCAGTGCATCTGTGTCGTCGGGATCGAGCTGCTCATGGATCAGCCATAATGCATGGGCCCAGATGGTGCCGTTCTCGTACAGGTCAACGGACCAATCATCGGGGAAGATGTCATCGGTAGTGATATCGCGTCCGCCCCAGAACTCGTTGTGACCGTCCCAGTTGTATACCCATTCCTCGTTGAAATCGCTGACCCTTGATGATAGACTCGCCGCCCAGTAATCGGAAATGCCCTCCGCGATGCTGCGTATGTCTACCCCCCACACTTCGCCGCCGACGGCGTCATGGTGGAGCGCGTGTCCGTATTCATGGCGTAACACATCCGCGTCCTCGGCGTCATCGACACCACCCTCTCCGAATCCCAGGCGATTGTGCTCGGCGGAATAGTAGGACATATCCTGCCCGTTGCTGGCATGGGCATCGACCGTAATCGGCGCGTCCTGTAGATCGGTGAATCCCAGCGAGCGCAGGTGACGCTGCATCTCATCAATGTGGAAATAGGCGCAAACGTCTTCAAATCCATCTTCGCTGCGGTTGAACTCGAAACCGTTCAAGGTAGCGGATGAGACAGGTTCAATTGATGGAGCCTCGAAATCTGCTATCTCGACATATGGCCCTTCCAGCCAGTAGAGGTTATCACGATAGGTGATATCCTGTAACAATGCCGGAATCAACTCGGCGTTCAGCTCGGGCGAGTCGGCATCGTTATTGTCGATGAATCCAGGATCGAAGTACCAGGCCTCAGCAGTGGTCAACGGGTCCGGATTAAAAACGAGACCCTCGCCGGTGTGAAACGCCATCCGGTTGTCGATGCGGAGAATATCGCCGGTGGTGGCGTCTATTACCAGCTCCCAGTCGCCCAACGGATCAGCCGAAGAATGCTGTACCACCCAGGCTAGTGTAGCTTGCTCAAGTGGAGGATCGAGGTAGATCATCAGATCAGTGCGGGGGATGGATGCGGGTGATCGCCCACCGATATACTGTGCGGCGATGAAACGGGCTTCGTCGCTGGACAGTGTGGCGTCAGATAGAGTTATAGTTGACAGGTCGGAGAGGGTGTGTGTAACGGCGGTGACTTCGCGCTGCCCATCCAGATGTATCCACAGCTCAGCGTGATAGACCGGGATTCCATTTACCACCTGGCGGAAACGAAGATGTGTGCCGCCTCGACTTGAGCGGACAGTCAACAGCTCGAGGTTGGAGATTACGTTCTCGCCACCGAAATAATAGGGGTGTCGTTCAATAAACTCACGAGCTGCCCCCTCTGAAGATAGCGTAGATGTTGGCTCATTGATGTCATACCAGGTGTTGACAGTGACAGGAGGATTATTGGTAATCGAAAGGCTAGGAGGTAGTATTGGAGAAGCAGGTGCGCCCATGACGTTGTATACAATCATCATGACAAGCAGGAACGAACTCAGGGATATTGGTGTGCGCATCTTCATGGATGATCCTGTGTGCTGCATTTCATAACATAGCACACGGAGTAGCGCAGGGCGAGGTTTCAACTGGATTCATTTATTCTCGTCGAAAACCTTCAACCATTCGATATAGCCAGCTTCATTCTTCGCAACTTCTTTCCAGCCAAGATCAACATAGATGCGGCAGGCAGGTACATTGTCTTCATGCGAAGTGGAACGAACCGCCACAATTCTATCAGAATTTTCGCAGATATTCAGGAATGTCGAATTGAACTTCTTGCCGACCCCTTTTCCACGCGCCTTGCTTGAAACCGCTACCCCGACATAGGACATGCATGGTTGAGGGTAATGGACTCCAGTAGCTGAAACCTGCTTGCTGTGCATTCCGAGGACAACTTGGACACGGGCGACGATATTCCTGATGATATCTTTCTTTATCCAGAGATGAGGCCGACGAATCAGTGACCAGAACACTGTCCAGAACATGTAACGGTTCAGATTTTTCTGGTATCCCATCACCGCGCCGACAACGAAACCCAGTACTGTCTTGCCCTCCACGGCGGTCAGAGCGATTCCGTCCTCACAGGTCATAAACCAGCTGAGGAAATTGCGGGCGTATCGGCGGCCCATTTTACCCGAAGCACTGTCCTGAAAGGCTTCCTGGTACACATCGACCAAATCTTCGATGTGTTCCTCACGTATCGGTACTATGAGTACTTCTTCCGGCATGTTCAATTTCTCCATGTACAAAGGAAGAACATGCCACGGACTTTTTTTGTCCGTGGCAATTGATTTAAGTCCGTGGCAAAAAGACCCGTGCTTGGAGTGTCAAGCGCGGCACGTATACCGTTGACAATCCGCGTTTGCGAGCAAACACGGGCCTGAAAACACTAACCTACCCGAATCATCCCATCAGCTTGTCGGGGTTCAAACCTACGAAAGCCGGATGGACGAACGAGCCATCTTTACGGATCAGGTCGCCATCCATGCGGATCTCGCCGCCGCCGTATTCCGGGGTCTGAATCAGTACCAAATCCCAATGCACCGCCGAACGGTTGCCATTATCGGTGTCGTCGTAGGCGTTGCCCGGTGTGAAATGGAAGCTGCCGCCGATTTTTTCGTCGAACAGGATTTCATCCATCGCGAAATCGATAGCCGGATTACATCCGAGGGCGAATTCGCCGATGTAGCGTGCGCCTTCGTCGGTGTCCAGAATCTCGTTGATCCGCTTGGTGTCGTTGGCGGTCGCTTTCACGATTTTACCGTTCTCAAAAGTCAGCTCGATGTCTTTGAAGGTGAAGCCGTGATAGCTGGAGGGGGTGTTATAGCGGATGGTCCCGTTGACACTGTCACGCACCGGGCAGGAGTAGACTTCGCCGTCCGGAATGTTGCGTTGGCCGTCACACTTGACCGCGCCAATATCCTTGATCGAGAACTTAATATCCGTACCCGGGCCGGTGATGTGTACCTGGTCGGCGTTACGAAGATATTCAGCTGCCGGGTCCATCGCCTTGGACATTTTTTTATAATCGACGTTGGCGGTCACGTTGAAGTAGTACTCCTCGAACGCCTCAGTGCTCATGTCCGCCATCATCGCCATGGCCGGAGTCGGGTAGCGGAGAACAACCCACTTGGTGTTTGGCACGCGTTCGTTGGCGTGAACCGGTTGGAACACTTCGGTGCCCCAGAGCGCGTTCTTATCCGATGGTACATCGCTCAGCTCTTTGGCGTTTGTCACCCCACGCACGCCGATAAAAGCGTCCATGTTCTTCATGCGATGGAGTTCACTGTCCTGGATAGAGGCGAGTGATTCTTTGGAAGCGCCTTTCAGCATGGTACGCAACAGCCGGTTGTATTTCAGTTCCAATAAAGGATATCCGCCAGCCGCATACACAGCCTTTACGATGGCATCAATGAATTCAATGGGGGTGTCGTAACATTCAATCAACACCTTTTCGCCGGGCTGGACTTCACAGGAATAGTTGACTAGCAGGTTGGCGAGTTTGTCGTGACGAGCGTCGTGCATAACAGCTCCTTTTTGTTCGATTTGTGATGAACGAAACGTACGTGAGGTTGAGCTGAAAGGCAAGCTGATCTGTTTCAATCCGAGCGGGAACACGCTGTACCCGTCCTATCTTTAGTCAGCATGAAGATCAAAATATCCCAAACTTCACTTGGAATCTTTGATGATTTTTCGTACCTTCGGAGTCGCGTGGAAATGCTGTTTTGATCATTTCGGCTACCAGAAAACAACATAAGCTGTCAGTGTTAACCATAACAGGGGGTTGTAAGATGAACCGGATGTTTGCGCACGTATTAGTGGTGTTGATGCTGTTGTTTGCGGTGTCAGCCTATGCCCAGGTAGTATTCAGGCCGACAGATATTCCATCTACTCCGGGAACAATCACTGAGTATTATTCAGAGTCTGACGCTGTGGTCGATCTCGGTGGATCAGGTTCTAATCGGTTCTGGGATTTCACAGATGGTTCGACCGCCACGATACAGACCAGAGAAATCCTCGAGCGGGGGACAGCTCCATTCAGCTTCCTGTTCCCATCAGCTAACAGTGTCTCGTACGGCCCTGCCCCGTTCGGACTGAATGATGACAATACTTGGCGATATGACGAGATTACAGAATCCGGTTGGACCACACTTGGAACTACTCTGGATGTTGATGTGTTCGGAGTTAATATTCCTGTTCCTATCCCGATTGAGCTTTCGTTGATGGAGCTGCCGTTGGAATATGGCGACTCGTGGGGAATGGACTTCAGCCGTGACATGACGATTCCGGTGAGTATTATCCCGATTGATATCCCGATTTTTGAAGAAATCCGCATCGAGGTCACGGTCGGTGGTGACAACACTTGTGACGGTTGGGGCACAATCGCAGTACCTGGCGGTGAATTGGAAGCCTTGCGTGTGTTTACACAGATCGGCGCCCATGTGGACGCCTTCGGCATTTTTTATATCTTCGGCTTCCCAATTGAAATACCGCTCGGATCGATATATGAACTGAACGCTATCCTGTCCTATTCCTGGTATTCACCAGGCTACGGGGAGGTCGCATTCGCTATGTCCAACCCTGGTGAACCTGATCAGGACTTCACGCAAGCTGCCCTGATACGTCGCATTAACCTGAACGAAACTCCTGAAATAATAACGATAAGTGCTACCCCGAGTGTTGAACCGATAGAGATCCCGGCTGAGGGTGGCGAATTCGGATGGGACTTGTCGCTTACATCCGCATTCGAGTCCGCTCTGCATTGTGATCTTTGGTCAACTGCGACCTTCCCGGGCGGAGATGAGTACTTCATTGAGAGTGTGTCGGTGAGAATTCCAGCAAATGGAATGATCGATTTGGCAGGTCTCGAGCAATCCGTTCCAGCTTTCGTTCCACCGGGTGTTTCTTCTTTCAACGTTCATGTCGGTCTGTATCCCAATTTGATATGGGCACAGGATTCCTTCTCATTCACCAAAGTGGCAACCTCAACAAACGGTCTGCTGGTCGGTGGCTGGAATTCGTCCGAAGGGATGGAGAAGATATATGACGCTCTGCTCGCGGGTGATTCCAGCGATGCTGTTGTTGCCAGTGAATATATCCTGGGTTCAGCTTATCCGAACCCATTCAACCCGGAAACCTCGCTGACGCTGGCACTTCCGCAGACTGCGCGTGCTGATGTCATCGTTTACAACGCCATGGGACGTCAGGTAGCGGTGTTGAACCAGGGGATACTCCCAGCCGGTCAGCACAACCTGGTATTCAACGGATCGAACCTGTCCAGCGGGGTGTATTTCGTCACCGCCCAGATCGCCGGACAAACCAGCCAGGTACAAAAGATAGTGCTGATGAAATAGGGAAGTCTGATGTCTGGAGTAGAAGATATAAAACTACTTGCCACGGCTAGAAAAGTCCGTGGCTGGTGAGAATACAGGCCCGCGCTTGCTCGCAAGCGCGGGTTTTTCTCGGCTGATGAGCTGTGAGCTTGCGAGTAAAAGACAAATGGATCTCAATTTCCACGGACTGAAGTCCGTGGTAAAAAATGAAGTGTCCGGTAGCAAGCACAGGCCGTTCCTTCATATCTCAGCTGAAATGTCATGCCCACGACATTCATGTCGTGGATGATCCGAAGATAACAATGTTGGGACATGCCACATTTGCGAACGAAGATCAAAATATCCCAAACTTTACTTGGAATCTTTGCTGATTTTTCGTATGTTCGGAGTCGCGTGGAAATGCTTTTTTGATCATTTCGGCTACCAGATAAACAACATAAGCTGTCAGTGTTAACCGCAACAGGGGGTTGTAAGATGAACCGGATGTTTGCGCACGTATTAGTGGTGTTGATGCTGTTGTTTGCGGTGTCAGCCTATGCCCAGGTAGTATTTGGACCGACAGATATTCCAGCTACTCCTGGAACGGTTACGGAGTATTATTCGGAACCTGATATTGAAGTTGATCTCGGCGGATCCGGTGCGGATCAATTCTGGGATTTCACCGAAGGTTCCACTGCATCTTTGCAGACGGAAGAGATCTTTGAGCCGGAAACAACCCCATACTACAACATTTTCCCGACCTCCAACCGTGTAACATTCGGTCCCGTTCCCTTCGGACTGGATGATGGTACCTCCTGGCGTTACGATCAGATCACCGACTCTCAGTGGACCATACAGGGGATCACTCTGGATGTGGCTGAACTGGGTGGGGAGTTTCCTTTTCCGGTCAGCATTCCGTTGATGGAGCTGCCTTTGGAGTACGGGAATAGCTGGGGAATAAATATCTACCGTGAAATGACCATTGATGTGGACGACATCCCCTATCCGATTCCATTGTTTGACGAGATTCGGATCGAGGTCACCATTCAAGGAAGCAATGTTTGCGACAGTTGGGGCACTGTTGCAGTTCCCGGCGACGAATTGGATGCTTTGCGAGTCTACACACAGATCGGTGGCTATGCTGATGCTGTAGGCATCTACTATATCTTCAATATCCCGATTGAAGTACCGCTCGGACGTGTGTATGAACTGAATGCTGTCAAAGCCTATTCCTGGTATTCACCCGGTCATGGCGAAGTGGTTATCGCCATGTCCAACCCGGACGAGCCAGATCCGAATTTCACGCAGGCCTCCATGGTACGTCGTATAAACCTGGGTGAAACTGCTCCAACGTTAACCTTGGTCGCCACACCGGATGTTGAACCGATTGAGATCCCGGCACAGGGCGGCGTTTTCGGATGGAGTGTATCGGTGACATCTACTTACCCAATGGCGCTTCCGGGCAATGTCTGGACGACTGCTATCTTGCCAAACGGGTATGAGTATAACGTTCAGAATGTGCCTGTGACCATCCCCGCTAATGGTGGTATCAACGCGGCTAACCTTAGTCAGGCTGTTCCAGGTTTCGCACCGTCTGGCAACTATACATTTAACGTGTACGCCGGTTTGTATCCGAACCTGGTGGCAGCGCAGGATTCTTTCCCCTTCACCAAGCTGGCAGCTGCAACGACTGGCGAGCAAGTTGGTGGATGGAATGATTGCACGGGGATCGGACAGCTATCCGGAACCCAGCTTGCCGGTGATTCCAACGCTGCTGTTATCGTCAGTGATTTTGCTCTGAGCGAGGCATATCCGAATCCGTTCAACCCGGAAACCTCGTTGACCTTGACACTTCCTCAGACGGCGAACGCTGATGTAATCGTCTACAATACTATGGGACGTCAGGTAGCGGTGCTGAACCAGGGAGCGCTTCCAGCCGGTCAGCACAATCTCGTCTTTGACGGGTCGAATCTGTCCAGCGGCGTGTATTTCGTGTCTGCAACAGTCGCGGGCCAGAGTGTGCAGATTCAGAAGATTATGTTGATGAAATAAGCAGTATTTTCCGAACAATAGATGATCGGTAAAGGTGCCCCTGCGGGCTTCGCCAGCAGGGATGATCTGAGCTTGACGACAGTTTGCCCCGACTTGCTCGCAAGTCGGGGTTATCTGCTGGTGTACTTTCAGATTATCCCAAGCTGAAGCGCTTGTGATATGCCCCTGTGACCCGCGTCTTATTGCGGTTCGCAGGGGTCCACGATCCTAGGTCGGGAGTCTGGAATCAGAAGTAAACGGCCCCGTAATGGGAAACTTGCGGATCAACCCTGTTATGACCTTCGGTCGTAACAGGGGCATGTTCATTATCGGCGCGGATCATCCACCCTTGGAACACAGCATCGACAGGAATAGCGGTCTCATTATGCAATACACTGTCGTATATTCCGGGCAGACGCTGTGACCGCTCCAGGGCGTGGAAACGGTCATCGCACACATGTAACCCACCTTGCTGAACAGTAGCGAACTATGCTCGAATTGCGGACAAAAATACTCCTCGTTGACGATGACGAGATCAGCCGTTCGGTTTTCGCACGGGTGCTAACCGAATTCACCGCCAGCGAAGTTGTCGAGTGCGAAAACGGTCTGGACGCGAAAGCACGGTTCGAACAGGAGCAGTTCCCCATCGTCATCTCGGACATCCGTATGCCGGGCCTGGACGGGCTCGGTCTTCTACGTGAGATCCGTTCACATCCGAACGGTCAGGACACTCAAGTCATCCTTATCACCGGTTTTGCCGATTTGGAGACGGCTCTGTCCGCTCTGCGTGAAGGCGCGACCGAGATGTTGACCAAGCCGATCCCGATCACCGACCTGCTACAGGTGGTGGAACGGACGGTGCGTCAGTGGGAAGCGTTGAAGAGCCGCAAACGTCGCCAGCAAATCTCCAGTGAAGTGACTATCCCTGTGGAAATGACAGAGCGTCAGGTTCGTTCGACGATTAAGCTGGCGGATAAGACAATCATCGGAGTGTTCAGCCGCAAATTTCGGACGATTATCGACACCGCGATGCGTTATTACGAAGATCGCAATATCCCGGTGTTGATCGAAGGCGAGACGGGCACGGGCAAGGAAATCCTCGCCAAAGTCGTGCATTACGGCGATGATGACGATACCCGCAAGCCGTTTGTTCCGGTCAACTGTGCTGCTATCAGTGCCAGCCTGTTCGAGAGTGAACTGTTCGGGTATGTGGGCGGCGCCTTCACCGGCGCTCTGCCAAAAGGTGCCAGCGGCAAGATGGAAGCGGCCACTGGCGGCACCCTCTTCCTCGACGAAGTCGGCGAGATTCCCATGCCGATGCAAGCCAAACTGCTGCGCGCGTTGCAGGAAAGGTCGATTTACCGTGTCGGCGGGACCAACCGGATACCGTTGGATATACGAATCATCGCCGCGACCAACCGTGACCTGGAAAAACAGGTGCAGGACGGTGGATTCCGCTCGGACTTGTACTACCGTTTGGCGGTAGGACGGATAGATCTGCCGCCATTACGTGAACAGAAATCCTCGATTCCGGCGTTGGCGCAATTATTTCTGGCGGAGTTTGCTTTGGAGAAGCAACGTGATTTCCGTTTCATCAGCCGGGATGCAGTCCGCATGCTGGAACAGTATGAGTGGCCGGGGAATGTGCGTCAGTTGCGGAATTTGATCGAACACGCGGTGTTGCTCTATAACGCCGTCGAGCTCGATTCTTCTCACTTGACTGAACTCGATCATCGCATGGTTGGCAACGCCGATTGCTCCGGCGGCAGCGGCAGGGAACTTCAGGTTGGCTCTGTGCAACTTCCTTCCGAAGGGTTCGATCTGGACGAATTCACCTACGAAATTGTACGGAAGGCGCTGGATAAGTTCGATGGAAATCAGCTACAGACCGCAAAATATCTGGGACTCAGCCGGGGACGTTTGCGGACACTCGTAGCGCATTTGGAGAATATGTAGGTATTAAGAGGCTCAGGGTTACTGAGGCTTTGAGCTTGGTAGTACAAACGCTATATTCGGGCTCCTTTGCCGGGGTGGCGGAACTGGTAGACGCGGCGGACTCAAAATCCGCTGGGCCCTGCGCCCTTGGGGGTTCGAGTCCCCCCCTCGGTACTTGAAATAGAAACGCTTTACGACGATTACCGAACGGTAACGTTGTGAAGCGTTTCCTCTTTTCTCCCCATATCTTCCCCATTCAAAACTGGACGTTT
>CAJVXH010000037.1 GCA_913009835.1 uncultured bacterium | reverse complement strand
ACCCCCATAATCCCCGCCATCAACCGACACCTCGAGTATCATCCGCCGTTCGATGGACCATTTGCGTTCCAGCAATTGCTCGGTGCGCTTGAAGAGTTCGTCCGAACCAACCTCTGTCAGATAGCCCAAGCCGCCGAGGTTGACCCCCAGCACCGGCGTCTCAAGTCCGCGCAAACGAGCCACCGTGTTGAGCAGAGTGCCATCACCGCCGAAGCTAAGCACCACGTCAACATGCTCGTCCGTAAACTCCGGATCAACGAAGCGACGTTCGCCCAGACCTTCCACCGACCGGAATTCTTCAGAGATAACACACTCCACCTTACGCTTGTCTAACCAGCGCAAATACTCCGGCAAGACAGTCTGAAGTTTTTCCTTGTACCTGTTGCCCGCAATACCCAGGATCATTTCGGATTCCACCTTCCTACAAGTTGAATGAAATGTAGGGCTCGACAGGATAGTGAGGCGAGTTGAGGTGCGAAGTTCAGAGACGCTGTGACGATGAGTGTTGAATGAGCAATCGCTCGTTATCGCCAATCATCGCTGTGGGTTGTCCACAGGGAGCCGCTGAGAATGTGGATAACCTGTTCACTTCTTGTTGATAGAAGACATTGTCCAAAACTCACTATTATCAGTATCTCCAGAGCTTGTGATGAGAAGTTACTTAGTATTCTTATATTTAGTATTTAACGGCGAATACGGAGTCCCGCCAAGAGATGAAAACACAACATAATCAGGGAGATTGCAAGGGTATTCTGAGGGGTTTAGCGACCGAGCGTAGAGGGGTCAATCAGTTGTCGTTCGCCGTCTTCAAGCAATTTCTCGACTCTCACCTGAGCGGCTTCAAGGGTAAGCCTACACATCTTAAGAGCCTTCTGACCTTCTTCGAATAATTTCAGATTCTCTTCCAGATGAAGACCACCCTCCTCCAGACGAGAGACTATGGACTCAAGACGGTCGAGTTCTTCTTCAAACTTCGGTTGTGACGCTATGTTAATTGGTTCTACCACGGGTAACTCCTCACTACTTACCGGTACTTGCCAAGCTGCTAATTCTGTATAAAGCTAAAATGCTCACAAACCTGAGCCTTTCGCCAGTGTTTTTGAGGATTTCAATAACTTTTCGGGACGGACGGTCTCCACTCGTGCATCAGCTTCTCCGCGTGAAAATCGCACCGTGATTTCCTGTCCCTCGAGCAACTCAGCAGAATCCTGAATCACCCGCTCACCGCTTCGTACAAAGGCATATCCACGCTCGAGCACACCCAACGGACTGAGGGCGAGCAAGCGTTCTCCGCCTCGCTCCACTCGATCACCCCGGTCTCTCATCAACTGGGTGATGGCTCTCCGAGCACGGGTCTCCCCGTCGTCGACCTGCTGCATCCACTGTTGGAGTTGATCGGGAAAACGTCGCAGTCCATATGCTCCACCAGCTCGTTCAATCCGCTGTCCGTGGCGTTCAAGAAGTTGACGTATTCCACGAACAAGGCGATGGCCGGAAGTATCCACACGATGTTTCAGATCATGTCGGTCAGGTGTGGCAGATTCTGCGGCACCGGTCGGGGTAGGCGCCCGCAAGTCAGCGGTAAAATCGGCGAGGGTGGTATCTGTCTCATGCCCGACACCAGAGATGATCGGAATCTCGCTCTGCGAAATGGCGCGCACGACAGTTTCTTCGTTGAACGCCCACAAGTCTTCCAGCGACCCGCCGCCACGTGCCAAGATCAAGGTATCGGGACGTTCACCATCGGGCATTGAGTTGAAACGCTGGATTCCGACCGCAATCTCTTCAGCTGAGCCAGCGCCCTGCACCTTCACCGGAATCAAGGTGACTGTCAGCCCGAAGCCACGTTTGGCCAGAGTGACCAGCACATCTCGAACAGCGGCACCGCTGCTTGAGGTCAAAACCCCTATCCGGGAGGGCATTTTCGGGACAGGACGTTTCCGATCGACATCGAAAATACCTTCAGCCTGAAGTCGGGCTTTGAGCTTCTCGAATTCGAGCGCCAGCGCACCCATTCCGGCCTGTTGTAAGGCTTCGATGGTGAACTGGTACTGCCCACCCTTTTCATAGACGGTTATCCGTCCATAAGCGAGTACATCAAGACCGTTCTCAGGAGTAAACTCAAGGCGGGAAACAGAATTACGCCACATCACACCACGGAGAGTCGCACCGGCATCTTTAAAGGTGAGATAAAGATGTCCGCTGCGATGCAGCACCACGTCCGACAGTTCGGCACGCAACCACATGGAATCGAATCGCGATTCCAGAGTCTGCCTGATCTGCCGGGTCAGGTCACTGACGCCGTAAACGTGATCAGCCTTATTCATCGGCTACCAAGCGAGGTCGCCAAACGGGCGGGAAGTAATACAACAGTCACGAAAAAACCGCATAAAATGTCCAGACTCAAGAACGAGCGGCCCACACCTGGGTCGCTCGTTTAAAGTTCGAGACACCACAGCGATCCGACCTACTTCTTCTTCTTGTGACGATCGCGCTTTCTTCTCTTCTTCCGCTTGTGAGTGCGGATTTTCGCTAGTTTTCGTTTCCGTCCAGAAGGCACAAGCACTCCAAATGCATTTCGTGGGCACAACAACCAGAACCATGCTCGAGTTATGATTATCGAGCAGGGAAGGTAAGTGAGGGAGGCACGCTCAACAAGTTCGCGTGCCTCAAACTCTCCAGATTTCTCAGATACTGCTACTCGCCATTACTTGTTCAGGCGAGCTTTCAGCTTCTCAGAAGGACGGAATACCGGTGCCAGCTTCGCAGGAACCCGAATGCGTTGCCCTGTCTGCGGGTTGATGGCGTCACGTTCAGCTCGCTGCTCCACCTTGAAGGTGCCGAAACCACGAATCTCTACGTGTCCCCCACCAACCAGTTCAGTGCTAATACCTTCCAACACTCCCTCGACCACTGCAGCAACTTCGACTTGAGTAAGACCGGTGCCAGAAGCGACCCGGGAGACTAAATCAGCCTTGTTCATCGCGTAAACTCCGCTTTCCACATGTACTGGAAGAAACCCTGACCGTGAATTGTGTTTTCAACACCGCTCACGACCTGGCCTAATAATATGTCAACCAAATCTAACTTTGTCTTCCGATAAGGACGCACTATAGACGGCTCTCCTTCAATGCCCGCCATTTGTGCGGCAAGATGGGTCGCAAGGTACTGATCTCCAAGAATGTCCACAAGACCGTGCTCCAAAGCCTGAGTACCCGTGAACACTCGACCATCTGCGATTTCGACAACTTTTAAGCTGTCCAGACCACGTTCCTGTTCAACTACATCGACAAATTCGGCATAGGCATCGTCAATATAGCTCTGAAAATATCGTCTTTCTTCCATTGTGATCGGACGAGTTGGACTACCAGCATCTTTAAATTCGCCCGATTTCACCACTTCTGACTCCAATCCGAGCTTGCTCAGGAGCTCATCCATCATCATAAGCTCCATAATGACGCCGATGGAACCCGTTGTCGTGCCCGGATTAGCGACAATACTATCGGCACCCAATGCCGCGTAATATGCACCGCTGGCAGCAACATTTCCCATGGAAGCGATAACTGGTTTCTCCAACCGAGCACGCTTCATGGCTTCATAAAGCTCCTGAGAGGCGGCTACTGCACCGCCCGGGCTGTCGAAACGGATCACAATAGCCTTGATCTTGCTATTCTCACGGTAATCATCAATCTCGTCAACCCAACCCTGCGCGTTATAGATGGGTCCAAATACCTCGATCAATCCAACACGATTGGGCGATAAGCCTACCCCAGCTTCTCCATCCAAAGGACTCCAACCGCCTGCTATTATCAGCACCATTCCGATGATGCTCACCAGGAAAACAGCGGCGATGATTATATCACTGCGACGACGATGTCTGCTCATCCGTTCTGACCTCCCGTTGATCTGCGCACTATCAGCCTCTCACCAGGTTTGATATTGCTGGCGTCGCGGATGTTATTCCAATCCTTCAACTCCGCGACAGAAACATTGAACTGCTGAGCAATGTCCCACAGTGTGTCCCCACGACGAACCTGATAAGTCATTTCTTCCCCGGAAGTTACTCCAGAGATGGCGAGAGAACTCGAGATCGGAATGCTCAACATCTGATCAGGTTTTATCACACTTCGGGTGCTCAACCCATTCGCCGAACGAAGTTCACGAACCGTTACCCCATTGGCGATGGAAATATCCCACAGAGTATCCCCCCGACGGACTGTATACTGCCGAGGCTCAGTCGAAAGTTGTGGCGTAGGATCCGCTGTAGCCTGCAGTCCACTGTTCGATGAACGAGATTCAGCATCAGCAAGACCCGCTTCACGTTCACTGACGATCAAGGTCTGGCCGGGGTGGATCAAGCTGCGTCGGGTAAGACCATTCCAGGTAAGAACGTTATCGAGTGTTGTGTTGTGACGATCGGCAATCTCGGTTACCGTATCCCCTGAACGCACTTTATATACCAGTCTTCCATTTGAATCACGAGAATCAGCCACCGCCGTCACGCGTGAAGTGGAAGTGCTTGATCGACCGCCATATATGCTCAACCGTTGTCCCGGACGGATGGTGCTGTAACGACTCAAGCCATTCCAAGACAGTAGACGCGACAACCCGACCCCATGCCTTTCAGCTATGTGCGACAGAGTATCTCCACGACGTACCACGTAAATCGTTGCGTCACCCTCTCCGTTACTCGCAGATCCAGCGAAACTGTCGCCGTTCGGATTGGAAGGACCAACTGGAATCATCAGGACCTGACCCGCACGGATCTTGTTTGGATTTCTCAGACGATTTTCCGCCACGTCCATGATCGCACGCATGGATGTTCCGTAGCGACGGGCAATAGTCGAGAGCGCTTCTCCCGAACGAACTGTATGACGAGCCCAAGAAGTCTTTTTGCTCGGAGGAACTGTAGCCAGGGCTTCATCAAAATCGGCCTTGTAACCAGGGGGAAGGTAAATGGGAGTGTCTGGATTATCGGGAGGTGTACACCAACGGCGTATCGCCGGGTTCATCTGCTTGAAGGTGCTGCGATTCAAATCGAGTGCATCGGCGAGTGCGTCCATATCGACAGCCTGGCTGACATAAACAGTGTCACGCTCAGCGATTGGCTGCATTACGGGAGATTTGAACCCATATTTCTCCGGATCCGAGGCAATCATTCTCGCAGCGAGGTAAGTCGGGATATAATTCCGCGTCTGACGGGGGAGGCGATTCAACTCCCAGAAGTCGCGTGTGTTTGAACGACGGATCTCACGGTTGACCCGACCTTCACCACAATTATATGCCGCCATTGCCAGATACCAGTCGCCAAAGTGCTCGTACAACTGGCGCAGATAACGACATGCCGCACGAGTAGCCAGCTCAGGATCGCGGCGCTCGTCATACCACCAGTTGATTTCAAGGTCGAAAATCTTACCGGTGGATGAGATGAACTGCCACGGACCTACTGCCGATGCATAGCTATTAGCATCCGTACGAAAACCGGATTCAATCATAGCGAGATAGACCATGTCCTCAGGAATGCCGTGCTCCCGAAGAATCGGGAGCATCCGTGGAATCATCTCACCAGCTCGACTAAGCCACACTTCCATCGCCTGACGACCACGCTGCTTCTCCGTGAAGTAAGTGATCACGTTGTCGATTTTACGATGCACCGTATCGGGAATGTCAGGCAGACGGTTTTCATCGAAGATGGTCGTGTCCAGTACGACTGCGAACGTGTCCAGCGACAGCTCCTGGATCAGACTGTCCGGGTTGGCAAGGATGTCGGCGCTGGTGATGAGTGAACTTAGACCCTCGGACGTGGCTACCAGCTCGCCGTTGATCGTACCGAAGCGAGCTTCGTAAAGCGATGACCAGGTTGTCAACGAATCAAGCAATTCGGGACGCGCGTTCTCCGGTACCCTGAGGAAGATGTCCTGCAGTGCGAGGATGGAATGCATCATCTGTTGCTCAGCCGCCGTCGAATCACCACGTGACAACGACAAATCCGCTTCCCGCATCCAACTCGGTGTTACCTCCAGAACCTCCTCGGCAGTGATCTCATCGTAGATCATCTGCTGCAGGGAATCAGCAGCCAACGCATCATCGTTGACAGATCCGTCGGATCTGCTCCACAGTCCAAGGGAAGAACATCCCGCTGAGAGTACCAGAACGGAAATGAATATCGGCAGCATCACTATGTGTTGCGAAAGAGTTCGCTTCGCAAATCGTATCATCAGGTCTGACTCCAGAAACATTTATGGGTGGTTGTAAAAACTACGGCGATACCGGAGAGCGCGCAAGGTGTTGCCCCGATGAAAACAGAACTATCGTTGTTCCTCCACCAGCAGGATTGTACTTTGTGAACATGAAATCCTTGAGACGACAGTGGTTATTCCTCCTGCTCCCAGCCATCGCTCTGCTATTGGGAGGCTGCGTAACACACAGCATCCTCATCTCCTTTACTGGAGAGGGAAAACCAGAGGCCAGTTACACCATCGAGGGAGACTCCCTGGATGTATTTGACGACCGCATTCCCTTACCCAGCAAAGAATGGACCATAGTCAAAAGAGAGGTCGGTGAAGACAGCAGCGGAAATATCGTCGCCAGCTACATTTTTTCCGCAACACAATTTCAAACCCTCTCGCATCCCATTGCGCCAATGGGAGAAGTCGGCTCAATAGATATCAACAGGGACGATCACTGGTTCTATTCGAGTACCGAAGTAATAGTTTCTTTCCCCAACTGGCATGCGATCGAACGGTATGGCGATCCAGAAGCCTATGTACCCGAGGAAGTGCGAATCGTTGAGGAAAGCGGTTTGGACTCTTCGCTCAGTGTTGAGACTGAAGAAGAGCTGGAAAGGATGGACGCTCGCGGCCAGCAGCTTTGGACGGTAGATCGTTACTTACGTCAAATGGAACGTCTGGTTAGAACTGTACTGGCAGACGACATTGATTCATCCGCCGTCAGGGATGCTGTCGAGAGGTTCGCACCCATTGTCCGGGCACACGTTATGACCCTCCGTGGTGATAACCTCGAACCAACCGACCCGAGGAATGTCAGCCTCGAATGGTATCCCGTTCTTCGTGATCCGATGATAATCGCCGCCAACGAAGCGACGGGGATTGCCCCGGAAACGCTCGCGACAACCCTGGATTCACTCGAAGATGAGTATAAACGATGGGTCGATCTGGAGGATGACACCGTCCAACTGGCGCTGGTATTGCCAGACGCCCACTTTCACGACATAACACCTGAACCTGAGGAGAGTCGTGGAGATACGCTGTTCTGGACTGTCCCCAGGGAAGTACTGGCCACAGATGATTTCACCATCATCGCTGCCGGATATACGTTGTCTTGGATGCCCGCGATACTCGGTGGACTTTTCATCGGCATGGTCGGAGGTTTCATTGTCCGAAAAGCCCGCAAAAAACGCTCAACCTGACCCCTCAAAACACGATCATGACACAATCTGAAATCAAAACGCTGACCGACAAGGTGATCAAACTGGTCCAAGAGGTCGGTGAATATGTCCGTGCCGAACGTGAACGCATCGAGGATTCCGACATCGAGGTGAAAGGTGTCGGAGATTTCGTTTCCCACGCCGACCGGGAAGCGGAGAATCAGTTGCGGGCGGGATTGCTGGAACTGCTGCCGGAGAGCTCGGTAATGGCTGAGGAGATGAGCCCGGAAGAACGTGGCGGCAAATGGCGCTGGATCGTTGACCCAATCGATGGTACAGCCAACTACCTCACAGGTTTGCCCGTCTATTGCATCTGTGTCGCGCTGGAAGATCGACGTTCCAACCCAGAATTCTTCGGCCCAATCGTAATCGGAGTAGTTGGCCAACCAGGTATGAACGCGATGTATGACGCCTACGCCGGAGGTGGTGCACGTAAGAACAGCCTACCGATCCAGGTCGCCGATCACCGTCCGCTTCAGAACTGTACCATAGCAACAGCCTTCCCCTTCCGCCGACGTGAGCTCATGGGCGACTACCTGAAGCTGTTCCAGTCCATCTATCCGAGAATCGCAGACATCAGACGGGTCGGCTCCGCTGCCGCCGACCTCTGCTGGGTGGCAGATGGAACCTTTGACGGTTATTTCGAAATGAATCTTAAACCCTGGGATGTAGCAGCTGGTTCGATTATCATCAAAGAGGCAGGCGGCCAGACAAGCGACTGGTGGGGTAATCCGGTCTGCGAAACCGGTTGGGTTCTCGCCGGAGGCGAAAACGTGTATTGCGCTTTGCGCCAGATCATTGACGAACAAACTTTTGTCCGCCCGCAACAAATCTACAAGTAGTATGTATTGCCCCAGACATTTATGTCTGGGGTCATCGTATCTGGAAGCTTGGGATAATCCCAGACATTTATGTCTGGGGTCATCGTATCTGGAAGCTTGGGATAATCCCAGACATTTATGTCCGGGGTCATCGTATCTGGAAGCTTGGGATAATCCCAGACATTTATGTCCAGGGTCATCGTATCTGGAAGCTTGGGATAATCCCAGACATTTATGTCCAGGGTCATCGTATCTGGAAGCTTGGGATAATCCCAGACATTTATGTCTGGGGTCATCGTATCTGGAAGCTTGGGATAATCCCAGACATTTATGTCCAGGGTCATCGTATCTGGAAGCTTGGGATAATCCCAGACATTTATGTCCGGGGTCATCGTATCTGGAAGCTTGGGATAATCCCAGACATAAATGTCTGGGGCACATAATACTTCGTACTTCTACACCGCTCGGATGCCGCGCGGAGGTGCCGGGCTACCGACTCGGAATTCAGATAATATGAATCTAATCCAGCCAAATTCTACTCTACACCCGGTGATGGTTATCAGCCTCGACGGCACACCGCTGAGCCTGCTGAAAAAGCGTTCCCGTCTGCCCGAATCGATATGGCCACAAATCCTCAGCAATGGGACCATTCGCGAAATCCGTTCATCTCGACCGGAGATGTCCAGCGTCGCCTGGGCTTCCTATCTGACAGGCAAAAATCCCGGAGAACACGGAGTCTTCGGATTCGTCGAAGCCCAACTCTCACCCCGCCCCCGCCTCATCTACCCGAAAGGTTCAGACTTACTGGCGCCAACCATATTGCGCCGCGTTCACGAGGCAGGCGGAACTGTTGTATCGATAAACGTTCCGATGACTGAACCGCCACCGCCCGTTAGAGGAGTGGTGATCGGTGGATTCCTCGGGGTTGATCTAACGGGAAACGTTCACCCGCCGGAGCTGGAAGATCAGTTACGCCGGGATGGATACATAGTGGATGTCGAACCCTCATTGGCTTATGAGAATCGCGACCGTTTTCTCGATGCGTTGAACTCCACACTCGACGCTCGCCTCCGAGCCGCGAGGCGATTCGCCACCGAAGTGCCGTGGGATTACTTCCATCTGCACATCATGGAAACAGACCGTCTCTACCACTTCTTCTGGGATGAGCAAAAGTTCGAGGATAGGTTTAACGAGTTGCTATCTCACTGCGAACAGACGGTGCTCGAGTTCGCAGAACTCGCCGAACAGCGAGGAGCAGCGCTGGTACTGCTCTCCGATCATGGATTCACCCGATGCAAACGGATCGTTTTCATCAACGCTTTGCTCGAAAAAATCGGATTGCTTCATTACGCAGGTTCAAACCCCTCTTTCGAGACCATCCACCCCGATTCTACCGCGTACGCTCTCGCCCCGGGCAGAGTGTTCATGAGGGTAAAGGCGGGGCCGGATCGTGAAAATGCAAGAGACAAACTGGCAGAAATCCTGCGAGATATTCGTGATCCACTGACCGGAGAAAAGCCGTTCGTGAGTGTTGATCTCAGGGAGGATCTGTATCACGGACCCCATGTCAACCGTGCCGCCGACCTCATCCTTCTTCCGAAAGCAGGCTATGACATCAAGGCAGATTTCGGAGCCGATAAAGTGTTTGAAACACCATCCGTTCTGGTAGGAGCACACACCTACAACGACGCATTCTTCTTCGCTACTGGAGGGAATGTTTCCAGCTGGCAGGACGGTGAAATGGACATCGCTGAGGCCGGAAATGAAGTGATGCGATTACTCGGATTGGCAGTCTAACCCAAATCCAGTAGTAATGCCTTCAACTCCGACAGAATCATCGCTGTCGCTCCCCAGATATGATGTTCGTTCAACTCGAAGTAAGGAACATCAGCCAGCGTTCCGCGGGGTGTTGCGAACTCTCCAGTGTGTATCGTATCTCTGGACAACAATTTTTTCACCGGCATGAACAGAATCGCCTTAACCTCACGAGAATCGGGTTGAAGGTGGATATCATCTTCGGTTAGCCCTACAAAGGTGTGAATCAGATGCTCGCTCACTGGCACCGGGAGTGACGTCAACTGGCCGAGTAATTTCACCTTAGCTCTCGGTAACGCGATTTCTTCCTCACTCTCACGAAGCGCACAATTCTCGAGAGATTCACCAGGTTCAAGTCGCCCGCCAGGCAATCCGACCTGCCCACCATGTGCATACTCGCTCTCAGCTCGTACAATCAACGGAAAGCCAAACTCACCATCACAACGATGCAAAGCGATCAGGACTGCCGCATCCTGATACCCATTTGTTGACACATTCAAAGGCCTCCCCGGAGGACTCATCTCTATTTGAGAATTCCGGCCCGGAAGAGGCTGCGAAAGACGTCGAACCAACCGTTTTATCTGTGCCGAATCGATCCAAAACCTCACTTTTAACTTGAACATCCTACTGTTGTCACTTCAGCCGCCACCTCCAGCTCTAAGAAGTGTGGATAACTCGCAACAATCAACTCATTCTCTAAACTCCAGGCTCCTATAATCTCAGTAGTTAGCGAACTTATACGAGATACTCCGAACCCTGACTTATCCACCCCGCTAAGTTTTCATTGACGAGATTACCTTTATCAATGCGAAGAGACGGAGAAATCGCAGTTTCGAGAGCCAAACACTGCTCAAGCTGGCTTGGCACTTGCATTTGAAGTGGATACTCTATATCCTCTGACATGGCTGATTTGGTGATCCGACTTTTCATTGTGGAAAAATCGAAAAGCCTTTGCGAACCGAGTACAGAGAGACAATTACAGTCAGTATTTCGTAGAATTCCGTTATAAAGTCGACTGTTCTGACAAATATATTACCGCAAGAGTTGTTTCGCCATTATATTGCGAATGTGGAAAAACCACGGGGCGGAGATGTCAACAGAAACTTCCATGTTGCCAATTCCAGGGGATGCGTTGAAGTTTGCTGAACACGATTCTGACGGCAACCAGCTGATGAGCGAGGAGCAACTCCTGGCACTCGTTAAACTCTTCGAAGAGTTTAATCAGGCTTCCTCCGCTATCAGCGAGAGTTACAGAGCTCTCGAGAAGCGGCTGGCTGATCTCAGCGAACGTTTGGAAGGTCAGGAACACCTCCTGGCCCGCACCCAGGGATTCCTCAGTAGCATTATAGCGCATGTACCAGTCGGCATCATAGTTCTCGACCTGGATGGCCGGATTAACCTGGTTAACGAGGAAGCGCAACGCCTCACCGGTATACGCGCACTCGAGGCTGTCGGTCAACCATACGGAGATGTCTTCTCAAGCGATATCAATGTGGCTGATTCTGCGCTGTTTACGCTTGTCAATGGTCCTGAGATTGATCCCCGTGAGCGCACCTATAAAGCCGCTGCCGGTGAAGCTAACCCGGTGCGTTTCTCCACGAACTGGATCTATGGCGAACAGGGGAATCGGATTGGTGTGCTCGAGATGATCGAGGACTTGACTATTATCAAAAACCTGCATGAGCAGATGCGGAGACGCTCTGATCTGGCTACTCTCGGCGAGATGTCCGCCCAAGTAGCGCATGAGCTACGCAATCCACTTGCTGGGGTACAGGGCTTCGCACAATTTCTGCTGGAAGATATCGCGGAAGATCATTCCGCACGACACACAGTGGAGAAGATCGTTGGCGGAGTGCGTGATATTGAGAAAATTGCCAGCCGTCTGCTCGAATATACCCGTCCACTCGCGCCAGCCTTCGGCGAGACGGACATGATCGAATTGCTCCGCTCTGAGGCAGACCTCATCCTTTCCGAGATTAAGTCGAGCGGTCGCAATATTGATGTACAGGTAGTCGTGCCAAAGGAACGCGTCCCGGTAGATTGCGATAGTACGTTGATAAAACAGGTAGTCCTGAATCTGCTCAAAAATTCCATATTCGCTATCGAATCCGAAGGTGTTGTCAGGGTTGGTCTGCGCTGGAATCTGCTGCGGAACCGTGTCGACGTTTTCATCGAAGATAACGGCGCTGGCATCAAGGAAGAACACCTCGACAAGATTTTTAATCCCTTCTTCACCACCCGTACCAAGGGCACTGGGCTCGGGCTTGCCATGGTGAAAAAGATTGTAGACGCACATGATGGCGTGATAACAGTTCGATCAGAACTGGAAAAGGGCACGAGGTTCGATCTCGAACTGCCCATCCGGAGGTAATTATGACCGGATCGCGAGTCCTTGTTGTTGATGATGAAGATCTGGTGCGAGATTTCCTGGCCGAGGCGATCAGACGTCTCGGACACGATGTTCAAACCGCCGAAGATGGGATCCAGGCTGAGGAACTGATTAATCAGACTGTGTTCGACCTTATCTTCTCTGACCTGAACATGCCGCGCAAGGATGGAATGGCGGTACTTAGCCACGCCATGAACCGCCAACCCGACGTCCCGTTTGTTATCCTCACCGCTTTTGGAAGCATAGAGAACGCTGTCGAAGCAATCAAGATTGGTGCCTATGATTACCTCACCAAACCGATTGACCTCGACTTGTTGAAGCTGACCGTATCTCGCGCGCTGCAACGTGGGCGACTGGTTCTTGAAAACCGTCAACTCCGCACCCATGTTGAAAACGAACAAGGAATACAAGCGCTGATCGGGTCCAGCCCGGCATTGAGAAAACTGACCGAAACCCTCGAACTCATCGCCCCGCAACCGGTAGATGTTCTGGTCACTGGATCATCTGGAACCGGCAAGGAGTTGGTCGCACGAGCACTGCACTGGTCCAGCCCGCGCCACAAAAACGCCTTCATCAAGCTCAACTGTGCTGCCCTACCCGAAAACCTGATCGAGTCCGAACTGTTCGGACATGAAAAAGGTGCTTTTACCGGGGCCATAAAAACACGCAAGGGCAAGTTTGAAGCTGCCAACGGCGGCACCATCCTGCTCGATGAAATCAGCGAGATGCCGCAAGCGTTGCAAGCAAAATTGCTGAGAGTGCTGCAAGAACGTGAATTCGACCGCGTCGGTTCAAACGAAACAATCAAGATTGACGTGCGAGTCGTCGCAACTACCAACCGAAACCTCAGCGAAGAGATCAAGGAAGGACGCTTCCGTGAGGATCTCTTCTTCCGCCTGAACGTTGTCCCACTCGAGATTCCACCTCTGTCGAAACGTCGGGACGATATCCCCTCCCTGGCTGAACACTTCCTCGTACGTTATGGCGCACGATACGGCAAGGATATCAAGATCATCGAAGACGATGCGATGGACTATCTGAAGACGCAGCCGTGGCCGGGGAATGTCCGTGAACTGGAAAATCGAATCGAACGAGGTGTAGTGCTGGCGCGAGACCTGGTGCTTACTCTGAACGATGTCACACTCGACGCAACTACCCCCACGGCGGACGCTGGCAGCTTCGGAATGATCCCGCTGGCAGAACTGGAAAAACGTCACATCCTCACCACCCTGAACGAGCTGAATTTCAACCGCACTAAAACCGCCGATCAGCTCGGCATCTCAATCCGCACTCTGCGCAACAAGCTCAACGAGTACCGTGATCAAGGTGAAGATATTCCGAAGGGGTAGTAAGTGCCAAAATTAACTAGGGACAGACCCCCTATTATTTTTCTTGCTTTTGTGGTTACTGTAACATTATCATCAGATAAACCTACGTCTGTCCCCTCAATAGAATAGGAGCCACCATGCCACGCCAAGCCCGCTTCCTTGAACCACGGCTCCCCTATCACATTACCCAGCGCGGGAATTATAAACAAGATGTGTTTGCCGACGATGAAGATCGCCACAAATATTTGAACCTGTTGCACTTCTATTCCGGTCGATACCACCTTGAAGTATGGGGCTTCTGCCTTATGGATAATCACGTCCACTTGATCGCCTACCCCGAAAATGCTGGTTCGCTTTCACACACCCTTGCGGTTACGCACATGTGCTACGCACAGCATTTGCACCGGAAAACTGGCATATCCGGCCATCTCTGGCAGGGACGTTTTTTCTCCTGCGCTCTCGATGACAATCATCTGATACGAGCCATGCGTTACTTGGAAATGAATCCCGTTCGTGCAAAACTTGTGACAAGGCCCGAAGATTGGCCTTGGTCCAGCGCCCGTCACCACCTTGGCCTAACCACAACTCCCCTACTAAAAGAGACCCGTTGGCCTGACAATGAGTTGCTAGCGGACTGGAGTAACATCCTCGCCCTGAATGATACCGATGCTGCCCTAGACGGCATACGCTTAGCGACTCGAACAGGTCGCCCACTCGGCTCTGATGCCTGGATCAATGAGCTCGAACAACGCACTGGACGAAAGCTCCGCCCCCGCAAACCAGGACGGCGAAAGATGACTTGAACACCTGCACGAACTGGTTGGACGCTGTACATCATCCGCTGGTTTACTGAGCGAGGTTACGGGCAGGTGAATTTCGCAAACTGATACATATTCCACAATACAACGAAAATGAACTGGGGTCTGTCCCCGTATTATTGAAGCTAAAACATCGTTTTCAAACCGACATAGATTTGTCTGCCCTCTCGTGGACCCCATAATGGACCAGCGTCATTTTGGACGAATCCAGTCATGTTCTCTGCCCCACCGAAAATCTTCATTGAACCTACTGTGTATTCGATCGTCATTCCCAAACCAACATATGGCGGCGATGAAGTTCGATATGGATTATTCGGTGTGTTTTGCTCGCTAACAACTTTACTCTCCAACTCAACTCGTAATCCTGTAGATTCTATCTCCCAATCAATCTCAAAGTTTGCCTGTGATTGTGGTATTGGGAGCGCCGTACCATGCAATTTATCATATTCATTTTCCGGCAGTAGCAAAGTGTATCCCAGTAATATTGCTGCGTCATCACCTAAATCCAGGCGGAAGAACAGTTCTCCGCCACCCATGACAAAACTCTTATTCGTCAGCGCGGAGACTGTTTGTAATACGTCATCATTCTTTGAATAAATATCAATATGATCCTGCATCCTGACTACAAAGAATGATATGTTTCCAGTCCACCAATATCCACCTATTTTATTGATCATTCGCATGTCAATACTCGCGCTCAGGTTCTTTTCAGGGTTCATCTCTCTTGAAGGGGTGAATATGCTAATATTATCATAGGTATTCATTATGTAATGACTTAACAAGGGCACATCTCCATAGCTACCAGTTATTCTATAGCTTATCAGATATAGAGGTTTCCACAATACAGATAATAGATAATTCTGACCAATAATATTATACTTCGATGATTTATATTGCATATTATCAGACGTTGTATGATACTCATATGGCCCTGAACTAGTGATATTGGTATTTGTTATGCGCCCTGCGTATAGCAGTGACCATTTACTATTCGTCGTCCATTCATCCTGCATGAATAGTGACATCCTTTTTAGATCAGTATTAGTATTCTGAGGTGAGTTTCGTATTTTCCAATATTCAGAATATCCGTCCATGCCGAAAGTAGTTATATTACGGTTGCCATTGTGTGTAACGTTAGCTGACAGATATCCCAGCTCTTTTTCCGTCTCTTTTCTATCATATTCCGGCGGTGTTGTCGCCGTGTGTGCAACGTACTGTCCTTTGATTGATGTCATATAGTTATTATTGAATGTGTTGTCACTACCAACAGTGATATTATAATATCTATCCAGATTAAGGCTTTCTTCATTAGTATCTAAGAACGTTCCGGCTACGAATGACGTTGTATTTCTACTCGGCCGATAATCTATCCTCGGTTTAAACACATATTGATTTATAGAACTACCATCAACGCTTCCGAACGAGTTTCCAGAGACCACCGTTGATAGCCCGAAGGAACCGAATCTTCTCCCCGTATAGAATCCTGCATAACGATCGTTCTCCATGTCACCCCTGGTGAGGCCAAAGAAAGATAGAGAGTCGCTGAAGGGAGTTCGTGTAACGATGTTAATCAAACCGGCGTTACCATATCCGTAAAGTGCAGAGTAATCACCTTTTACGATCTCAAGCTGCTTTATACTTACAAGTGGAATTGTCGACAACCCAATACCTTCAGGCCGATAACCAAGGATAGGTAACTGATCGCTTAAGAGAAGTAAATGATTACTGTCCATACCACGAAAGCGCAAATTCTCAGATTCATAGATGTTCTTTGACGTATTGACTACAACTCCTCCAGAATAACGCAACGCACCATCAACACTAGTGGAGAAAGCGATTTTATCCTGTACTTCCTCTGGAACCATAACTTCGGTGCGAATTGGTGAGTTTAAGATGGTTACTTCATGTTTTGAAACTGATGTAATTGCAAAACTTACACCAGGTAGTGAGACTGACTCAGGGTTTAACCTGATATCCAAAATCACAACGCTGTCGCTAACAATATCTATGTACTTTACTTCTGATTTGTAACCTAACAAATCAAAATGCACTTCATATGTTCCGATCGGCACAGATAATATATGATAATCACCATTTATATCCGTATCGGTCCCAATCCCAGTATAAGTGCTATCGGAAAAAAGCCGGATATTTACAGATTGTGCTCCTGCAAGGGATGCATCTGTAATTACCTTACCGCGAACTTCAGCAGCCCTGGTGCTGGTGGTAATAAGCAGAAATCCCAGCAGAATGATCAAAGTTAGTACGTTACTGTCAGGTAAGCTGCCTGTAGTGTGGGATAATGATCGCATATTCTGACTCTCCAATGTTTCCTCGTGTGAAAGCACATTCAACTTTATTGCTGTCCAATCCAGTGCTAAAATAACGTAGCGGATCACATATCACTCACCGCTTACTCATGCTGCGCCTTCACACATCTCAGTCAGGCTGATAGGGATCGATACGTAAAGATATTCAATATCTTATAAGTACTTACTTCACCGCACACCCAATTGCTGGAACAACGAGACGTACCGTTCTCGCGCCATAACGTCCCAGGCATACTCGCTGGCGAATTTCTCCCTGGCTCGTTCGCAACCCGTCTTCAGTTCCGGAGATGGATCGAGCAAACGCTTCAAATCATCCGCCAAAGCCGCAACCTTTCCATATCGCGAGACAATACCGAATCCCAGACGACGTGGCATCCGATGCGCTTGGTTCTCACGGTTGATCAACACCGGAACACCCGCCTGCATAGCCTCATACAGTTTGTTGGGCGCGCCATACACATAGTTCAGACGGATCGGATTGTAATGAGTGAACACGCCACAGCTGGCGGCCGCAATGCGTGGAATCTCCTCATACGGACGTTTGCCCAGGTAGGTCACCTGCGGATGCTTGAGGAAGCGGTTCCTGACGAACTCACCCTTGGGCAAACCAGTCACGATGACCTTCATCTCAGGCACCAGGTCCAGCGCTGCGGTCAACGGTTCCAACCCATGCAGGTTATCCTCCATCGTACCGCTGACATAGAGAAACTTCTCCGGCAAATCTGGCATCGGACTCAAGTCGGGATATCGAGGTGGTGAATTGTAGACGACAGTGGTCACATCCGGCTTGTATGGATGCCATGCCAGACGCTCTTCCGTCACCTCGACCAGAGCGTCGACCGAGAGCATCGAAGCCATCGACAACACCCGAAACACCGGACGCAGGTTCTTCCCCCATCCGAGAATGCGCATCCCAATGCTGTCATACAAGTCCAGAACCAACACCGGCGGCTGCTTCATCAGCTTGAACATAAATGGGAGCACGTATTCTTCGTTCACCGCTACCACAACATCCGGCTGAATCCTGTTCAGCTCCCTGCGCACATATCCATAGAAACGTGCCACATCGGGGATTGTTCCCAGCCCTGATCCGAGCACCTTCGGATTGAGGTGGTATTGCACGCCCTCGGGTCGTGAATCATCCCAGGCAACCTTCCGGCGGGTTCCGATGAAATGCACCTCACGGAACAACTGGGTGAACAGTTCGAGCGTTTTCTTGGCACGCGAATATGACGGCATGTCCGAATAGATATACGCGACTTTAGCGTCGAAGATGGGTGTAGGTGTGGTATCGGGCATGGGAAATTTCTTATTGTGTTTGTTACCTGCCCCAGACATTTATGTCTGGGCTGATCAACCTCATCGAAAACTAATGGTGTGTCTGCTCGTACTCGCTCACATCCGATAATCCCAGACATAAATGTCTGGGGCATGACTCCGTCACATCCGATAATCCCAGACATAAATGTCTGGGGCATGACTCCGTCGCATCCGATAATCCCAGACATTTATGTCTGGGGTATGACTCCGTCACATCCGAGCGGGGCAAACTTCCACGAATTCAAAGTAGACGTATGATCTCCGTGCGACAACCCCAGTCCGACAGCTCCCGGCTCTGTTGATTCCCCAAACGCACATGTACCTTCCGCTGCGGATATACCCTATCCTCAGACATCAACAGATGAACTGGATACATGTAAGAAGATGTAACAGGCCCGTGCTTGCTTGCAAGCGCGGATGGGATGAAAGAATAAACCGTCTATCTTCCGCCGAATGGAGATCTACCAGATGCCCCGCAAGCAGATCATCACACCCTCACGCATCGTCAACACCGCCGTCGTCGGAGTTGGACGGTTGGGACGTTTCCACGCCCAGAAACACGCCGCCTGCCCCGCCGCGAACCTGGTCGGAGTGTTTGATGCCGATGGAGCGCGTGCTGAGAGTGTCGCCAAAGAAACTGGCTGCCATGCCTACACCGATCTGGATAAGTTGATCGCGGATGTGGAGGCGGTCGATGTCGCGGTGCCAACTTCCCTGCACCATCAGGTCGGGCTTCAGGTGCTGGAGGCCAAACGTCACCTGCTGATGGAAAAGCCTATCGCCAGTTCGTCCGCCGAAGCTCGTGAACTGGTTAACCTTGCGAATAAGAAGGGCTTAATCCTACAGGTAGGTCACATCGAGAGGTTTAACCCGGGGGTGACAGCCTTACGTGGGATCGATGTCCACCCCAGCTTCGTCGAAGCGCACCGGCTCGCGATGTACAACCCGCGTGGCGCGGATGTCAGCGTCATTCACGATCTGATGATTCACGATCTCGACGTCCTATTGCACTGGATGGGTCATGAGATCGAACGGGTGGATGCGTACGGCGTCCCCCTGCTCACCAAAGCGGTTGACATCTGCAACGCTCACATCCGTTTCAAAGGCAACAAGGTCGCTAACCTCACCGCCAGCCGCATCTCCATGAAGAAGATGCGCAAGTTCCGCATGTTCCAGGAAGATGCCTACATCTCCGTCGATTTCGAGAAACGGCGGGCTGAGATTTACAAACGTGTCCCGCCCGGCACCCCGAAAGCCCTGCCTATCCCCGGCGCGGACGATCACGATCTCCGTGTCCTGATCAAACGCACTCGTGCCAAGAAAAACGAGGACGCTCTGCAACGTGAGGTGGATGCGTTCGTGGCTGCCGTCGCGAATGATACACCGCCGCTGGTCGGCGGGATGGAAGCGACTGTCGCGCTCGAACTGGCCGATGAGATCGCACGGCAGGCCAATGAGTCATCCTGAGCGCAGCGAAGGATCTCGGTGTTGACATGCCCCCGCGTCATCCCTAATACACGTCATCCTGACGCACGTCGAGTGTTTTGCGACGTGCGAGAAGGATCTCGGTGTAAACATGCCCCTGTGAATCCGTTTAAGACGGTTCACAGGGGCATGATGCGCAACTGTTCAGTACCCCTAACCGGAAGCCCTCGCGAAAATCTCCATCAGTATCTAATTAGTCCGCCATCCAATAGCCCTACCTTAGCCGCTTCTTTCTTTTGAAATCGGCGATGTTTAATTTGTAGAATGTGGTGTCTTTTATCGTTATGGTCGTATCATCGCCTTTCCAATAGTTCGCTGTATTCACTAATTCTAATAGATTTGCCGACATTACGTAGCCGGCCAACAACATTGTTGATATCGATAATGTTAACGCACCGTTGGCCGTGATTATTGTGTTGTTAAACGCGATCCCCACCATATTCCAGCCTATAAGCACGACACAATACATTATTTGTATCGACGTTTCCCTCCACAATGCCTTCCAGAGTGGCCACCCGCCAGCGTGGTCTCTAATAGTTGTTATAATTACCGTTATAGCCAATAATATCATAAATCCTGGCATAACCACTGGTGTTATACCAGTTAAATACAACACAATAGATATCACGGTGTGTATTATCGGGAACGCAACAATTCCATCAAATAATTCTGCAGCAGTTGTGTCGCCTAGAGAAGGTTCGCGCCCCCCAATAATAGCCCTCTTTGTATCAAGCGTGTCCGCTAGCACCGAACTGGAGCCGCTCCCCACCATTATGATTCCAAATATCTTCTTCATAAAAGGAACGTCGTCGTATTTTGGGGATGGAACAGATGGGTTTTTGAGGTGTATAACGACATCTTGATCGTCTGACTGGGCCACCAATCTGGTCCCGGTCCCGTAGTCAGAAGTCGATGTGCGCGATACTGTCTCCGCCGCTCGCGGCGGGGATACAAGCAATTCTTCATGCTCTGAACGCGCTATGTTTATATAAACCGCTGGCGTTATTGTTCTTGTGGTTTTATTTTTCATAAGAAGCTTCCACCGCTTTGATAATTTTCTCAGTTCTCTTATTGGCGGCTTCTATCCGCGATAACATATTAAAAGACCGAATTGTTTTGTCTTGTTGTGATATATCGCAGTCGTATATAAACCCGTTATCTACCTCCCTAAACATATCGTGATCTAACGCTTTTATGTCGTGCTCGTTATCGTTCCCGAAAGGCCCGTAATGTATTCGATAATTATAATCATCTATCTTTCCTTGATATATGATGCCCACATCATCAAATGGGGCCTCATTGTCGCGCAGGCATGTACTCGTTGTGATTGTGTTATATACCAATCTTAGTGATTCTTCAGCCGCTACTATACGAAACTGTCTATATCCTATATAATTAAATTTTGTGATCTCTAAATCCTTTATTATCATATCTATTGTGTTATATAATATTTGATAGTCGTTTATTGTCATATCGATTTTCGCAATAGTTCCACTTATTGAGCCTACCTCAATAGATGTTGTAACTTCACCGTCATCCGTTTTTGCTTTAATGATAATTCCATGAGGACCAATACTTGATTCTGTGAATAGCTTAGTATTCATCAGCTCTTTTACTATATTTCCGCGAACATCTAGTATTGGGAATACCGGATCAAACCTGAAAGCAAACGTGAGTCGTGCAAGCACCTTTCCCCTCCTGATCATGCCGCCTCCCATGAGACGGTATATTCTATATAGTAATTTTTATAATAGCGCCGCCGCAGCCCAACACCTTGTCTACACACCACCGCGGTCAATGTACGGCGCCAGATACCCGACTTGCACCCCGGATCTCTGATCTTTGTTCCTCTCGAACCACATTACGGCTTGCACCCTATACCTCACAACTCACACCTGCTTTTCCACTATCCGTTTGGAAAATGATGCTACAACATCGTATTTTCTCGCTCCGTATACTTTGGATATTAGGAGATATAGAAATGCGTGCCGTCCTGTTTGCTTCGCTAGTTGTCATTGTCGCCTGTAGCTGTGCTTTCGCAACCCCGGCTGAAGAACTGAAAGCCGCCATTGAATCGGAGGATTATGCCACCGTATTGCGTCTGGCAACACCTTTAGCCGAACAGGGGAACGCTCCTGCCCAGAACTATGTCGGATGGATATATCAAAAAGGAAAGAGCGTCCCGGTGAACTACGAGGAAGCTCTCAGATGGTATCGTTTGGCGGCTGAACAGGGAAATTCCGAGGCCCAGTATAACCTTGGGATGATGTACGAAAGAGGCGAAGGTGTTCCGTTAGACCAAAGTGAAGCGATAAGCTGGTATCGGCTGGCGGCAGAACAGGAAGATCCCGATGCCCAGTACAAACTTGGGGTGATCTACTCCGAGGTTGGAGGCACACATACAGACTACGAGGAAGCGGTAAAATGGTTTCGCATGGCGGCTGAACAGGGACTTGCCTCCGCACAGAATAACCTCGGGGTGATGTACGACAATGGCTATGGAGTCCCGCAGGACCATGCTGAGGCTGTGAAATGGTATAAATTGGCTGGTGCCCAGGGTATTGCTTCTTCCCAGTTCAACCTTGGAGCGATCTATGATTATGGCAAAGGCGTCTCTGTGAACAAAGCAGAAGCCATAAAATGGTATCGACTGGCGGGTGAACAGGGACATATCGATGCTCAATACAACCTGGGGGTGATCTACGATAACGGCAGCGGCGTCTTTGACAACAAAGAAGAAGCTGTAAAATGGTATCGAATGGCGGGTGAACAGGGACACACCGACTCGCAATATAACCTTGGGGTGATCTTCATCAACGGTGTCGGCATCTCGCAGAACTATCAGAATGCATTTGTGTGGTTCAGCCTTGCCGCTCTACAAGGCGACGAAAAGGCTGCTGAAGGTCGTGACATTGCCGCCTCAAATATGACGCTGGCACAAGTGAATGAAGCCCTGGATATGATTAGATGGATTAAAAAAGGCTACGACGCCGAATAGCCCGCGACCTATCGTAGTTTAAAAGTACACCGTCCCCCGCAGGAAACCGGAGTACAGGCCAGACGAAAAGGTGCCGCCATCTTCACCCAGCGTCACCGCGCCGAAAATGACCAGGTCAGCGTTCTGCGCGATGGAAATGTCCAACCGGGGGTTGATCAAATAAGAACCGTCAGGTGCCGCGAATCCATACAGCGATCCGACGATCAGCGTGGTGAGATCGTAACGGGTACCGACCATAATCCACCCCGGCCCGATAGGTTCGCCGTAGGCGAGATTAGCCAGCCAGTCATGAATGGGATAGGGCGCGTCCTCTTCAGCGCGTTGGTTGTAAAACGCTTCTGCCATAAGATATAGGCCATTCTCCAACGTGTAGTCCAGACCCGTAACCACACGGATAAAATCATCTTCCACTTCCATCCAGTTGTAATTACCCTCCATCCAGAAACCCAGCCCGAACGGTGATCCGGCGAACTCAAGCCCCACCGCCTGGCGACGCTGCGAACGTGGCAAGAACGTCCTCGGGTCGAGCGAAGTTGTGTCGGTAACCGAATGAGCCGTAACCGCCACATCGTAGCCGATTGCGTCAAAGTAGCTGGCCGCACGGATCGCATATCCTGAGGATGCGAAGTCGTTATCTGGAGCCATGATCCCAGCCAACTGCCCGCCTATCCCCCAACGGTAATCCATCCGGAAAGCGGTCACGCCCTCCTTTTCATAAGTCGGGTCGATCAACGTCTTGGCATGGAACAGGTCGGTAGGATTGAAGCTGTACCCCGTCCCCCACGCCAACTGCTGTTTACCCACCCGCAGACGTAGATTCTTGTGCATCTGCCATGATAGGAAAGCGTTATCCAGGTATATCCGTTGACGCTCGATATCGATATCAGGCGTTGCACCGAAACGGTTCAACGCTGCGACAATTTCCGCAGGTAGATATGGCGACGCGTCGAAACTGATGTCGCTATGATAGTAGACGATGTTGACATTACCACGGAATTCCAGTTCACCATCAGCACCGCCAGACTGTAAATCGACACGCAACTTTGAAGCATCCAGGATGTTCTCATCGGTCTGATCGGTGTAGTCCAGTTGGAAGGTGTGCTCGTAGTATCCGGAAATATCCGGCTGAGCCAACGCTGATACAGCGATCAGCAAGAGTAGAAGTGTCAGGAAGCGAGTAGTCATGGTTGGACCTTGCTTCATGGCTGATGCCATGTATTTATGATGCCCGCGACATTTATATCGTCGATTATCCGTGCGATGAACATGACCCTGTTACCGCCGCAGGCGGTAACAGGGTTATCCCCAGGTCAGGAGATACATGTCAGTATTCTCAAGACTCAGGACACAAGACTGCCGTTGGATAATCCCTGCGAACCGCCAAAAAGACGGCGGGTCACAGGGGCATATGTCAAACTTTTCAGCGTCGGATAATCCGCGCTTGCAAGCAAGCACGGGCCTGTGAGCGTATGCCCCTGTGAATCGCGATGGTGTTCACAGGGGCATATGCTGATCAATCTGTTAACGTTCTACTCAACGCTGCCTTAGTGAACAGGTTCGGATCAGGTTCATTCTTATACGAGATGTCGATCACCGTCATCGAGGTACTCGAACCTTCACGGACATTGTCCATCCGCATTGTATGAGCTGACTTGACACCATCCACTGTCTTGATGTCCAGCAAGTACAATGTCTTTTCGTGTCCGTCCTCGTCATAATACTCGATCATACGCGAGATATGATCACTGATGGACGCATACAAAATTACCTTGGCATAGCTCGGTCCGGTCTCAGTCGGAATCAGCTCAAGTTTGACCACCGGTTCGCCAGAATCGTCGTCAAATGACATCTCCATCTTCTCTGCAATCACAGTGGCGTTATAATCTTCTTCCAGGTCACCTTGCGCCAGATCTTCGTATGAGAAGTCGCTGCCCATCATCGACTGATTCTGGGTGTGACGGGCGAAATACTTGGTAACGTCGCGCCGTTTCATGTAGTACCAGATGCGATCGCCACCGTCACGCATCAAAATCTTGTCTCCCGCTATACGCTGTGGATCGGTGTACGCCATCAACGAGACATCACCACTATCCGCGGAAAAAGATTTGAAGGTGAAGCGGCGTTCACTACCCGTAGAAGTGGTGATGGTCTGGGTCATGGTGCTGATACTGAAGGGCACAGTCTCCGCAGCATCAATCTTCCGCAGCCAGTCCTGACCAGCTTCATCCGCATGAACGACCGTTGTTGATCCAATCATGACAATCACACAGAGACTGACCATCATTTGACCCGAGAATAGCTGTTTCATCTTTCTATCTCCAGTAACTATAGTCAATCTCAGAAGTTCAACACGATGTATGTCATTCTGAAAACGTGGATGGAGTCTGTTTGCCGTCCACGTTTGAAAAAGATCGAACTACACCACCGTTTGTGACTTGCATAACCACTCGCTAAGCTGGACCTTCTTCATTTCGTTCGGCAAACAAACGCCAAACTACATTCAGAATGACCTCGACCAAGCTGGAGATCGGAAGAGCACACGTCTGAACTCCAGTCACACTGATATATCTCGTA
>CAJVXH010000036.1 GCA_913009835.1 uncultured bacterium | reverse complement strand
ACCAGAGCACTTACCAGAATCCAACACTTGAGCTTGTAGCACTTGCCAGTATTTACGTTCAGCCATTTTGTCTCCCTAGTTCACAGGAAGAATCAGGGGGGTATGACAGGAACCAGTACATTTTTCCACGCCCGCGACTTCCGTCCATTTGTTGTTTCCGGTCAATCAAGATCACGCCTCGCTCACGAAGCATCCTGAGGTGATTGTTGATTGTTTTCACAGTCACTAGGCGTTCATCCGCTAACCATTGTTGAGAGGGGGAACAGTACGGTCTTCCACGGTTTCGGGATCGCAATACGCGATATGTTTCTCGTACTTCTTTCCTAATCGAACCGTCTGTCAAAACAGATTGTTGCTCTAATCTGTCCAGACGTTGCCTAGGTACCGGTGGAACCGGATGGACTACCGGAAACCTTCTCTTGTATGGACGTTTAGGAGGTCGAGGCTCCAGAAAACCGTGTTTTTCTTGTGCCAGAATTGCACGTTTCAACGTTCCTCGGAGGTATGTTGTCGCGCCATGCTGTTCATCCCACTTGTCTCGAATCAGCCCAGACGAGCGAATTATCCGCTCCACTTGGTCAATTCCGCCTCCACGCAGTCCGCAGGTTCTGAAGGCGATTAGCATGGCGAGTGTGAAGTCTGCTTCGGATCGTGAAGGACAGCCGCGATAGTCGTTCAGGGCAAAGCCGCTTCCATCTCCTGGACCAAATAGCCGATTGAACTTCGATCCATTCCTGGCTGTCCGTAGCTGATCGATAATTAACCTGTCTGCATCGGTTAGCGGTTCTAGATGTACCTTGCGCGGAGATTTGGCTCGTTTGTCTTTGGGGACTTTCCGTTTCGGTGGCCACTTGTCCGGCCAAAGCTCCTTTATGAACTCATCAAGCACTTTGTCACGGTTCGGAATCACCGACGGAGATGAATCGGTGAAATCACCTGTAAGCGCTATGAACCCCGATGTTGCAAATACCTCAAGCTCACCGAAGTCGTAACGAGCACCGTCAAGCTTTATCCGTCCTTTTCCAGTACCCTCGATAGCCGCTACAACGCTCGGAGCGAATAGTGGAATGTGGAATCCTGTTCCTGAAACGGAATATTCGAGCGGTGCATGTAGCAACTTGTGGAGTTTCCACACAGTCTCGGATAGTCGCTTCTCTTTATCGATTGCATTGTCAACATCCAGCCAAATGAGTCCGTCTTCACCCGTGCAAACGAAGCCGATTCCATCTCCACGCCCCTCCAACTGGAGGTGAACTGCTTCCTCGAACGACAACCAGTTTTTTCGTTTGTTCCACCCCTTCAACTCTTCACCTGTAATAGGATCAAGTGGAATCTTGTCGAACTTGTCGGAATCCTTCCTCGGTCGCAGAAACCAAAGAACCCACTGTCGATAAGGACGGAGTTGGTGAGGAACACGGGACCACTTGCCGTACACGTTCTCCTGTCCTGAAGGACCGTCACGGATACTTGTTAGCTGGTTCGCAGTATTTGCCGGTGAGCTTGCCATTCCCGATGGACGAGCTACGCCCTTGCTTCACGCTGGTTGTTCATCCAAGCATGGGATGCCTGCTCGTCAAGCAAGACTCTTCGTCCAACACGGACAACGGCTGTTGAAAGACCGTTCTTCTCCGAGTGGAATAACAACCACCGGAGCCCGGATTCTGAGGGATAAAGCCCTGCATCCACGGTTTGTTTAACACTGAGGTAACGATTTGAGGTACTTGATTGGGTGGACATGGAAAGTTCTCCTGTATTGTCGCGCACCATGCGCTGTTGACGATGGTCGCTAAATACGAGAAGGATTGGTGTCGGTCAAGTAAAGTGATTGTTAATAAGCATGTTAGGGCTAGCCCGTGCATTGTATAGGCTAGCCCCTGCATGCCAGAATGGGTATCCAATGCTTTAGGTTTCTGATACTTACCACAGGCTCTCTAATTTCTATGTGCATCAGCTAGCTCATGCATTTATGTCTGCTTGCAACTTCTTCCTTATGCCAGAAAGCCATCCTTGAACGGCCCTCTTTTGGGCAGCAGGAACACCAACAGGTCCAACATCACCAAGTCCTGGAAGAAGGTGATCAGCCATTATTGAATCTGACCACACCTCCTGTTTCTTTTTTATCTGAATTTTCCAGAGCTTTGTAGCTTCATCTACAATGAATTTTCTTTGTTGTTCGTGACGTTTTGCGTTTCCTTCTCCACCGGATTGATGACCAACCTGCCTGAACGTGAATCAACATCGTATCCAATGAAGGGAGTACCGCCAGTCCATTTACCTTTCCTGCGGGATGCGGCAATCTTATCGCGGGTACGTTCTGAAATGATCTCCCTCTCAAACTGTGCGAAAGAGAGGAGGATGTTAAGAGTCAATCGCCCCATGGAATCGTTAGTTGAAAACCGTTGCGTGACAGATACAAAGGTGGCATTGTGCGTTTCGAGAATCTCAACGATTTTCGCAAAATCCATCAGGGACCGACTGAGGCGATCAATCTTATACGTGACGATGCACCCGACCTTACCCGCTTTAACATCTTCCAGCAACCTCTGCAATGCTGGACGATCTATGTTACCTCCAGTGAAACCGCCATCATCATATCGGTCTGGCAGGCAGATCCAACCTTCGTTTTTCTGGCTGGCGATATAGGCTTCTCCCGATTCGCGTTGAGCATCCAGCGTGTTGAACTCCTTCTCCAGGCCTTCCTCGGTCGACTTGCGGGTGTAGATTGCGCAACGAACAATCGGTTTCTCGTCAGATTGCTTTTTTGCCATTTTTCTCCCTTGAGTGTTTGGTCAACCCGAAGAACAGGCGACCGTTCCACAGCGAGCCTGTTACTTCTTTGGCAATGGCTGAAAGCGAACGGTAGGTTTTACCGTTGAAGAGGAGACCTTTCTCGGTAACTGTCACCAGTAGAGTCTGGTTCTTGTAAACCCGTTTCAGTGTCATCCCTGGTAAGAGTTCTTTCGATTTGGATTTGGATAGGAACGACACAGGCTCGCCCATCTTTGTTCCTGGCTTTACCGTCTTGGTCTTAGGAGCACGCATCCGTATGTCACTGTCATTAGCTAATTCCTCAGCCCGCTTCCTGGCGCGTTCGCTCAAGCCACCTTCGTCCAGCGATTGTAAACGCCAGGCGATCTTCTTGCGCAGGTAATCCTTGTTGTTCGAACGGGTTTCCTCGCCAAACACTTCTGCGTATTTTCGCTTCAGCTCACCCACAGTCTGAGTGTGCAGATTCTGGACCTCTTCGATGGTCTTTTTCTTCATCCTCTAAACTCCTCTATCTGTGAAATCTGTGGTGACACAATGACCGTAAAGAGTTGGCCATTATCCACTTACCTGTTGATTAACAGGCTTTAGAGGCTTCTGGAGGTCTTGTTCGTCCTCGGTTGACCGGCTGGTTAACAATTGGTTCGCATCTTTCATTCGCAGAACTCCACGGGCGAGGACATTCCCGATTTCTCGCAACCGCTGATCCGGCTTCAGTTTTCGTGTATTCTTCTGCATCAATATCCTCTGAATCGATAATTCCAGTTCTTCCCTCTATTGGATACATACCGGAAAGCGGTTTTAGATGACGAACTCTGGGGGTCCAGACCCGATTTTGGCTGTTAAATAAGCGGGCAGGATCAGCATAGAGGACAGAGAGTCTGGTTATAGATCTTACTTCTTGAAGGCCAGATGAATGCGGATAAAAACTCTATGGACGGAAGAGGGACCAAACCGAAGAGAAATCCCAATTCGTATATCTTTAGAAATAACAGGTTTGTAGGTGGGTTTGAGGAGGTCGAAAAGATATGTGCTGTTAAGTAATAAAGGCCACGTTTTCACGTGGCCTTATCTGGCTCCCCAGCACGGACTTGAACCGCGAACCTGATGATTAACAGTCATCCGCTCTGCCAATTGAGCTACTGGGGAATGCTCGTTTTTACTGCGGCCCTAATTATGAATAACCATAACCCTGAATGCAAGAGGTGATCTCGGGCTCCAAAGCATCTTGAGAACTCCGGAGAAGAAACTGTTTCAGCATTCAAATCGTCTAACGACAAAGACTTGTGGTGCCATCAGCAACATCTGTGACGTAGAATCTGACTGAATCTAATTCGGAGATCCTTTCGTGGCAAACCTGCTCAGAAAAATCTTTGTGCTACTAATCGGACTGATTGTCATCGTTTTCGGGATTATACTACTCCCGCTTCCTGGACCGGGTTTAGTTGTAATCCTCGCCGGGCTGGGCATTATCGGGGCTGAGTTTCCGCCGGTGCGACGATGGACAGCTCGAAAATGGGCCGAGTTGCGTGAAAAGACACCGCTTCGCTCGAACCCTCGTCCACCATCTTCACAGTGAGATTTTGATGAACGCAGGGTTACATCACGTTGAGATATACGTGTCAGACTTGAGACACCCTATCGTCATTACCAGATACCTGGGATGAGGCGAGCTGTGTTTGCTGAATATTCCTCGTACTCTTTGCCAAATCTTTCCAGCAATGCTCGTTCCTCAACACGAATACGGTAGACCAGCGCTAACGTGATCGGGAGTAGGATAAAAATGAATGACATCCAGTTGCTGAAGTACAGGGATAACCCGATAAATTCCAGCATCAGGCCCGTGTAAGAAGGGTGACGGACCCATTTGTAAAGACCACTCTGTTGTAGTTCATGATCTGGCTGAATTTCGACGCCGACTGTGAAATGTTTGCCAAGTTGCCTAATCGCAACCCAACGGATAACTGCGCCGAGCGCCAGAAATCCTATTGTGAATGTTGACCGCCACAAGTAAGCGAGTTGATAGTTACCAATTCCGTACGCATAGAACATGGAGCCAGCAGTGATGCTCAGCCCGATGGTCACGTAGAGAACACGCAAACTATTGCGATCTTGCGTCATTGTTGATGACCGACGCATGCGTGATAGCACAACCTCAGATAAGAAGAAGGCTATCATACACCACAGTGCATAGTCGGACGTAAAACTGGGATAATTCAAAATACCCCCCGATTATTCAATCTCTATTTCGCTACACCTGATCTCGCCAATCTTCAGCCAAGATGCTCGCGCGAATGGCCTCATCAACGGTTCGCAGCGCACGTTTGACTACCGGGGGATCAATCATCTTCGAGCCCAGGCTGACCACACCTAGCCCCTGCTTTTCCGCATCCTCAAACGCCAGAACGATCCGTTTCGCCTTCTTCACCTCATCCGCCGTTGGTGCGAACCCCTGGTGCACGATCGGAATCTGACGAGGATGGATGCAGCCCTTACCCTCGAAACCCAGCGACTTCGCCTCGATTACGGAATCAAGCAGAGCGTCCATATCACCGACGTCGGAGAAAACTGTATCGATAGGGGAGACGCCAGCTGCGCGCGCGCCATTAACCAATTGACTCCGGGCCCAGATGGATTCTTTGCCCTCGTTGGTACGTTGCACACCGATGTCCGCAGTATAGTCTTCCAGACCAATGGCCAGACCGACGATCGATGGATCAGAGGCCGCGATTTCAAAGGCGTTCCAACTACCCTTCGCCGACTCAACTATCGGCATCAGCCAGACTTCATGCTCAATACCAGAAGTATTTCTGATCTCGGCAATACGATCGGCGAACAGTTTTACCTCTGCGCCAGTTTCCATCTTCGGTAACAGAATCAACTGAGCGCCATAGGGGATAACGAACTCAAGGTCTTTTAGCCCACGTTCACCCTGATTAACACGCACCATCTTTTCCGCACCCATGAAGTCGAGATGAATCAGGGCATTTCGGATGAGAATGCGAGCGGCGTCTTTTTCAGACACGGCAACAGAGTCTTCGAGGTCAAGGATCAGACCGTCTGGTTGATGAATAGCCGCGCTGATCATGAACTTGGGCTCGTTGCCGGGGAGGTATAGACGGCTGCGACGTTGACGCTGGCGCTTGCTGCCAACCATCTCTTCGAACGGTTCCGGTAACCAGGGGTCGACTTCGGCATCTGGGTCGAGCCGACGTACGGCTGCTTCCAGACGTGCCATCAGGACAATCGGCAACGCGCCAGCATCTTCAATCAACAGATCAGCATTGTCAATCTTGAAATGTGCCAGCCCGGATCGGATCAAATGATCAATGGAATCACCGTATAAGGATTTGACTTTGCTCGTCAGGTCAATGTTTAGACCACCGCTGTCACGAAGAGTCAGTTCGATGAAGCAATCTGAGCGGACGCTCTTCCCGCGTCGTCCAGCGGAGGCTTGTTTGGTTGAAGACATGGATGCTGCCCCGGTTGGTTTCCCAGTGACGGAAAGCGATATGTGTCATTCCGAACGAAGCGTAGCGTAGTGAGGAAGGTCCAGCTTATCCAGAGGTTTGCTAGGTTCGATCTTTTTCAGCCGTCATAAAGACGACGGCTTCAAAATGACACCCTGCTGATGATCAGAATTTGTCAACACACTACTTTCCACGGACTGAAGTCCATGGTAAGCAGTGATCTTTAATCCGTCCAGAGAAGATACTGAAATTCGTCCGGGAAAGGTACTGAACCTTTTCAACGTGGGAAATCCGCCCGGAGACGATTGAGCGCTCAGTTCAATCCCATCTGCCGAGCTGATCTGCTATCTTCCAATGATCCGGCAATTTAGTGTATCAAGCTGAAGCGAGATCATGCCCACGACATTTATGTCGTGGATTATCCAGCTTATCAGGAGTTTGCTCAACATGTTCCGTCGAAGGAAGAGACAGCCCTGGTGGACTTATCCCATCGTCGCCATCGCGATGGTGTATGGGGTCATTCAGGCGGAACGTCACACCAAATTCATCTGGGGAAGGATAGCAAAACCGACTCTCCTGAGGAAGCTCAACGACCTGCTGGATGAGAAAATTCCCAAGCGTAGCAGGAAGAACCGCCAATAACATCCTGTAAGCTCACCTTTGTCACCCCAGTAACCAGCGCACTTTCTTTCTGATCAAGACCGCTGTACATTCGTTCACTTTCAGACAGCAGACAGCAGACAGCAGACAGCAGACAGGATGTACACTTGGCACCCAACGAACCAGACAACATTCGAATAGTAGGCGCACGGGAACACAATCTGAAGAACGTGACAGTTACCCTGCCCCGAAATCAGATAACAGTGGTGACTGGTCTGTCCGGCAGTGGCAAGTCAAGCCTGGCGTTTGATACGCTGTATGCTGAAGGTCAACGTCGATACGTCGAATCACTCTCCGCCTATGCCCGCCAGTTCCTCGGACTGATGGAAAAGCCGGACGTGGATTTTATCGAAGGGCTCAGTCCGGCGATCTCCATCGAGCAGAAGGCAACCAGTCGGAATCCTCGTTCGACAGTGGCCACAGTAACCGAGATCTATGATTACTTGCGGCTGTTATACGCCCGCGTGGGTGTGATGCACTGCCCGAATTGCGATAAAATCATCGAACGGCAGACCGTGCAGCAGATAGCGGATGCTGTCATGTCAATGGGTGATGGCAGCCGGTTGCAGGTGCTTGCGCCGATTGTACGTTCGCGCAAGGGTGAATATCGGAAGCTGTTCAAAGATATCGAACGAGATGGATTCGTACGGGTGCGGGTGGACGGCGAAATCTGTCCTGTTGACGGCACACCCGAGTTGAACAAAAAGACCAAACACAGTGTTGATATAGTCGTCGATAGACTGGTCCTTAAGCCGGACATCCGCAACCGTCTCACTGATTCCCTGGAAATCGCTATTAACAAAGCGGAAGGGCTGGTCACAATTCTCGCCGCCAACGGTGAAGATAAGCTCTACAGCGAAAACTACGGTTGCCAGGATTGCGACCTCTATTTCCAAGCGCCGGAACCACGCAGCTTCTCGTTCAACAGCCCGTTCGGAGCTTGTCCGGAATGTGACGGACTAGGCTTCTCTCTGAAGATCGATCCACGACGGATCGTACCCAATCCGAAGAAATCTATCAAAGAGGGTGCGATTGAGGCTTTCGGCTCGCCGCATGAGAGTTGGTACATGCGTCGGCTGGAGCAAACCGCCAGGCATTACGATTTCACCCTGCGGACGAGTTGGGAAAAGATGAATCCTGAGCATCAGGAGATCGTGCTCTACGGTTCCCCTGATGAAATACTCTTCGTCTGGGAGAAGAAAGACGATGACGGGAGTATCTGGAAGCACAAATCCAAATGGGAAGGGGTGATCAGCAATCTCGAACGGCGCTACCGGCAGACAAACAGCCAGGCTATCCGCGAATGGATCGAAGGTTTCATGGGACGAGTTCCTTGCAGGACGTGCGAGGGGAAGCGTCTGAAACCTGAATCGTTGGCGGTGCGGGTGGGAGGACGTAATATCGCTGAAGTCGCATCTGATTCCATATGGCAGGCGGCGGCATTTTTCAGAACGCTAGAACTCAATGAACGTGACAGTAAAATTTCCGAACAGATATTGAAGGAAGTGAACGCGCGCTTGGGATTCCTCCTGAACGTTGGCCTCGATTACCTCAGCCTGGATCGTTCGGCGGGAACATTGTCCGGCGGAGAGGCGCAACGTATCCGTCTGGCGACACAGATCGGAAGCCAACTGGTGGGCGTGCTGTACATTCTCGATGAACCATCCATCGGTCTGCACCAACGGGACAACGAACGTCTGATTCAAACCCTCGAACATCTCCGTGACCTCGGTAATACGGTGATCGTGGTAGAGCATGACCGTGAGACCATGGAACGGGCTGACTATCTGGTTGATCTCGGACCCGGAGCTGGCATTCATGGCGGGGAAGTAGTGGTCGAAGGAACTCCTCAACAGGTGGCAAATACGCCGGAATCAATCACCGGACGTTTCCTGTCAAACCAGGAATACATTGATGTCCCAGCGAAACGTCGGGCTTCAAAGAAGAAGTGGATAACGATTAAGAACGCTCGTGGACACAATCTCAAAGGCATTACCGCCAGGTTCCCCCTGGGACTTTTCACAGTAGTGACTGGAGTGAGTGGATCGGGCAAGTCCACCCTGGTCAACGAGACACTATTTCCGGCATTAGCTCGGAATATTTATCATTCACGTGAAGTTCCGCTCGAACATGACGATATATCCGGACTATCCTACGTTGACAAGGTAGTTGATATTGACCAGTCGCCCATTGGACGCACGCCTCGTTCAAATCCCGCAACTTACACCGGTCTGTTCTCGCTGATGCGGGATATCTTCGCCCAGATTCCGGATGCCAAGGCACGGGGATATAAGCCGGGACGATTTTCGTTCAACGTAAAGGGTGGACGTTGCGAGACCTGTCAGGGTGCGGGTATCAACAAGATCGAGATGCACTTCCTGCCGGATGTCTATGTCACCTGCGAGGATTGCAAGGGTAAACGGTACAATCGTGAAACGCTTGAAGTAAAATTCAAAGGCAAGAGCATCGCGGATGTGTTGGATATGACGGTTGATGAGGCACTTCAGTTCTTCGAGGCCGTTCCCCGAATCAAACGTAAGTTACAGGTGCTCAACGACGTCGGTTTGACCTACATCCATCTCGGTCAGCCCGCGACAACATTGTCCGGTGGCGAAGCCCAACGAGTGAAACTGGCCACCGAACTCTCGAAGATCGGTACCGGAAGGACAGTTTACATTCTCGACGAACCCACTACCGGGTTGCATTTCGCTGACGTACGTATGTTGCTGAATGTACTCCAATCTCTGGTGAAGAAAGGCAACACAGTCATCGTCATAGAACACAATCTCGACGTTATCAAGACTGCTGACTGGCTGATTGACCTCGGTCCGGAGGGTGGCGACAAGGGAGGGGAACTGGTTGCCTCCGGAACCCCCGAGGATGTGGCGAAGGTGCCGGAAAGCCACACTGGAAAATATCTGCAGAAGGAAATGCAGCTGAAAGAATCATCGTAAAGGCACCATTCCCGTTCAAATATCCAGCTTTCAACCCTCATTTCAGACGGTGGCCGTATCAGAGGAGGCGAGTACGCCTTGCCTTGACGACTAGTTGTAACTCGTTTATCTTGCTCAGTCTTATAGAAAACTCAAACCCTTTTACTCGACACCCCGTGCAACGTATGAAGTATGCCCGGGCAAGGAGGTATTTCTGCGTGAAGGATTATCCTGCAAACGCAATCCGCAACATTAGCCTGATCGGTCATGGCACCAGCGGTAAAACAACTCTTGTCGAATCAATGTTTCACCAGATGGGTGCGCTCGAGCGGCTAGGTCGTGTTGACGATGGCACATCTGCGAGTGATTTCCTCAAGGAAGAGATTGAGCGCAAGGGTTCTGTGAGTGCCGCATTGATGACGGCAGATCACAAGGGCAAGAAATATAACGTTTTCGACACCCCGGGTTTCAGCGATTTCATCGGTGAAGTTAACGGTGCATTGCGAGTTTCTGATTCCGCATTGGTCGTGGTACACGGAACTTCCGGCGTTGAAGTGGTAACTGAGCAGGTCTGGGAGATTTGCAACGAGAACGATGTACCTCGCATAATCTTCATAAATCAGCTCGACAAGGAAAACACCAAGTTCGACGCTATTCTCGATGAACTTGAGAGCACTTTCGGCAACACGGTTGCGATCAGCTTCCCGGTTGATGCCGGTCCCGGATTCAGCAAGATTGTTAATTTGCTGACGATGAAAGTGTTGGCCTTCAAGGATGGTAAAGTAACTTCCGAAGAGCTGTCGGGCGATCTGCTGGAAAAGGCAGAGGGTATGCGCGAAGTTCTGGTGGAGCGTGCCGCCGAAGCCGATGACGACCTCATGGAGAAGTTTTTCGAGGCCGGAGAGCTCACCCCTGAAGAAATAGAGCTTGGATTACGAAAGGGCATTGTCGAGAACGCCCTGTTTCCAGTGCTTTGTGGTGCGGCTTATGATGGCGTCGGGGTTTCAGCACTGGTGGATTTCATCGGTAAATATGCCCCATCTCCATTGGATGGTCCCCCACAGACGGTCACGAATAAGAACTCCGGTGAAGAATCGGAATTGGTATGTGATCCAGCTGGACCGCCGGTAGCGCTGGTATTTAAGACCACCTCTGAGGCGCATGTCGGAGAGATGAGCTACTTCCGTGTTTATTCGGGCGCATTCAAGAGTGGTGATGAACTTCTGAATGTGAACGAGGATAATAGCGAAAAGTTGAACCAGATGTATTGGTCTATGGGGAAGCAGCGAAACGGGATTGACCATGTCACAGCAGGCGACATTGGCATCGCGGTGAAACTGCATGACACCTTCACCGGTCAAACCCTCGCGACCAAAGCCAACCCGCTGACACTGCTGCCACCGGAGTTCCCCGAACCAATCATTCGAGCGGCGGTTATCTCAAAGAATTCCGGCGATGAAGATAAAATTTCCAGCGGTTTGACCATCCTCCAGAAGGCTGACCCGACCTTTAACGTCGTCCATGACCCTGAGCTGTCGCAGATGATCCTCAATGGTCAGGGTGACGCTCATCTGACCGTAGTGTTGAATCGTCTGAAAGACCGTTTCGGCGTTGAAACCGAGATGATAAAGCCAAGAATTCCGTATCGTGAGACTATCAAGTCCTCTGGTGAAGCTGAAGGAAAGCACAAGAAACAATCCGGCGGCAGAGGTCAGTTCGGACTGTGCGTGCTGAAGGTTACCCCCGCGCAGCGTGGCGAAGGTTACGAATTCCTCGATGAGATCGTTGGTGGCTCGATTCCTCGTCAGTTCATCCCTGCTGTTGACAAGGGTATTCGGGAATCATTGGAGAAGGGCGTAATCGCGGGTTATCAGGTTGTGGACGTAAAAGTTCACTGCATTGACGGCAAATTCCACGCGGTTGACTCAGATGAATTCAGCTTCAAAATTGCCGGATCAATCGGTTTCCGTGAAGCGGTGAAGAAGACCAAGACAGCCATCCTTGAACCCATCTATGAGGTGGAAATCAAGTGCCCGCAGGATAACATGGGCGACGTGATGGGGGATATTTCCGGACGACGCGGCAAAGTCGCCAGCATGGACGTGGAAGGCAAGTGGCAGATTATTAACGCTACTATTCCATTGGCGGAATTGTATAAATACGCCAATACCCTGCGTTCGTTGACATCTGGTCGGGGAATGTTCCGACGCAAATTCTCGCATTACGAAGAAGTGCCTCACGAAATTCAACAGGCACTGATAGACGAGTACGAGGAACGTAAGGCCGCTGAACACTCTTAAGCAGCACTTTAAAGCCGGGCTCATGCCCGGCTTTGCCATTTTAGCAGGAAGTAGCACACGCATGGATGAAAGCAGCTCAATGAGGCGCTTGTGGGCACCTTGGCGCTTGGAGTGGATCAAGGAGAGTTCGCAAGGGGTGAAAGATTGTTTCCTCTGTGACATGCTGAATGATTCGCCTGAGAATGAGCGTGAAAATCTGTTGCTGTACAGGGGAGAGGCGGCGTTCCTGGTGATGAATCGGTATCCATATACTAATGGTCATCTGATGGTAGCGCCGAAACGCCACTTGCGTGACATGATGCAACTTGATGCCAAAGAATGGGCAGAGATCGGTCTGCTCACACAGGTAGGGCTGGAAGCACTCAAAAACACAATTTCTCCACAAGGTTTCAATTTGGGATGGAACCTTGGCAGGCTGTCCGGTGCAGGGTTGGAAGATCACCTGCATCAGCACATTGTTCCAAGGTGGGATGGAGACACAAATTTTATGCCGGTAGTTGGGCAGACAAGAGTGATAAGTCAGGATTTATGGGAGTGTTACGACCTGGTCAAGAAAGAAATTGACTCCCTGCGAATCCCCAGCGAGCCAGGTGGAGCATGACAGCTCGATCAAAGATGTAAAAGTTAGAATTAACCGTTGCAAGACAGCTGAGCAAGTTCTATGTTTACAGGATCCTCGGTATGTGTGTCGGAAACGCCGAGATCCTTGTTTTATTCGCTTATAAGGGGACATTGTCCCTTAACTGGCTGCACCGGTCAATGCCGAAGCTGACGATACTGTGCACGAGAACGACGGTTTGATTTGAGTGTGGTCTTTTTCTTGAAGCAGGAGGAAGCAGATGAGCTGGAAGACGTTATCTATTCTATTATTCGCCAGCGTGATCGCTACGACGGTTTTCGCAGGTTCTGATATTCAGAACACGCAGACTGATCTCATGCATGCGGTTGAAGTTGAAAAGCTTGCGAACGGGATCCGTTTCGATCTGGAACTTGCCGCCCCAGTCATGATTGATGTACCGATGGACATGGGATTCGGTCAAGTACTCGAAATCCCTGGTGCCAGTATGATTCAAGAAGAAGGTTTACCTACAGTACCAATTCTTACCCGAATGTTTCGTATGCCGCCCGCTGGTGGTGCGCACGCCGTGGTGTTGAACGCAGAATACGAAACGATGACCGGTTTGGAATATGCCGCTTATATGGGTGTGGACGGCGATGAATTTGTCTTCGGTGAGCTGGACGACACGATAGACGAATGGTATCCAGAAAATGTCGCTGAAGTCACTGACGCTGCGATCGCACGCCAGTTCCGGATAGCGAATTTGATAACATATCCTGTTCGAGTAAACGCCTTCAGAGATGAGGTTCGTGTTTATAGCGGTATTGAGGTGGACGTTCAATATGGCGGACCCGGAGAAAACGAACTCTCAACCTATCCAACCGCACTGAGCTCCTCATATCTCTCATTCTATGAGAGTTTCCTGGATTGGGATACCGATGAACTCGACGGCTTTGAGATCTACAACGGTGCAGTTCAAGTTGTAGCTAAAGAAACGGCTATTGATGGAATGCAGGATTGGATCGAGTGGAAGCGTCAGAAGGGTTATAAGCTGGAGTTTATAACCGATTCTATGGTTTCCTGGAATGCTAATAGTATCAAGGCCGAGTTGCAGAATCGATGGGACAACTCGCAATACAAGTTTGACTGGGTGGTGATCGTCGGCGATAGTGGCGGTTCATATGCCACGCCCCCCGGTCAGGGCATCGGCGACCACAACTATGTCAGGCTCGCCGGAAATGACCAGTTTCCTGAGGCTGGTATCGGAAGAATCAGCGTAGATAACGCGACCGAGCTGACCAAGTACGAGCGTAAAGTATTATTCTACGAACGTGATCCGTACATGGATGACACCGGTTGGTACCTGCGCGGTGCACTCGGTGCTGGATCATCCAGTTCTGGTGTGTCCACAATCTATCTCGGACGATACGCCCGTCATGCCATGTTTAACCTGGGCTATACTCAGGTTGACACGGCCTGGTATAATGACGGAGGGGGAAACGTTAACACCAGAAACGAACAATCGATTGAGAACGGTTTGTCATTTTTCAGCTACCGTGGCTGGGTAGGCTCTGGTATGACCAACCAAACCATCCTGAATCTCGACAACGACTTCATGCTACCAATGGTTCTGACAATTACCTGTGGTGAAGGAGACTGGACTCCCGGTGATGACAAGAGTGAATCTTGGATAAATGCGGGATCGGCAAACGTTCCAACCGGTGGAATTGGAGCTATTGCCACAGCTACGAACGGAACGCACACCAGGTACAACAATTCACTTTCGGGTGGTGGTATTTACTCTAATCTCGTTCTCCAGAACAAGGAGATGGGAGCTGTCATCTTCTGGTCAAAGGTGAACTTGTACAACGCCTATTATCCCTGGCAAAGCGGGCATGTAACAGACTTCTGTGAGTGGGCTAACATGATGGGCGACCCGACAGTTTGGTTGTGGACGGATATCCCGCGCCCGCTGGAAGTCACTCATCCAGCAAACATCGATTACGGTCGACATGGTTATGAAGTTGTCGTTACCGACGACAATGGATTCGCAGAACCCGACGCATGGGTTTGCCTGTACAAGAATGACGCTTCTGATGATACAGTCGCCTTCGGAGTAACCGACGCGAATGGTAGAATAGTACTTGACATTCCATTCGAGGATGTCGGGACAGCCAAGCTGACGGTCACCAAGCAGAATCACCATCCATACCAGGCTGATATTCCGTGCGTGGTCAGTTCCCTGATGGCTGTAACGAACGTTCAGATTATTGACAATGGTCAGAATGGATCTCAAGGTGACGGTGACGGTCTCGCTGAACCGGGTGAGATTGTTGGATTGCTGATTACTCTCGAAAATCTCACAGGTGCCAATGTTTCAGATATTGGTGCTATTTTTGATGCTGATGATCCGATGGTGCAAAACACCGGTGGTGTTGCGCTATTTGGTGAACTGTTCCCCGCTGGTGAAGTGCGGCAGGCGACCAGCCTGGCACTGATCCAGATCGAGGATGACGCTCAGAGTAATTGGATTGTTGATGGTGTGATCGGTATCGGAGTTGTTCCAACGCCTGGAGCTGATCCTGTTGTTACCGAGGAAGACGTTTTCACTTTCAGGATAAATGCACCTGAATATGTCTATGTAGCGCATACTCCCAGTGGGACTATTGTTCCAGGTGCAACTGTTGATATCTCGTTTGACGTTGCCAATATCGGGCTCAGCCCGGGTATCGCTGGACTGGCGCAGCTGGTTAGTGATGACATGTACCTCACGGTAAACAGTGGCCCGCAAGTAATACCTGCCGCTGCGACAGGTGCTACGGTTACAACTTCCAACCACACAATCTCAGCTCACGCAGAGTCCTTCAAAGGATACCCGGCAAAAGCGTATCTGGTTGTGAGTAACGCGGAAGGTTTCCTGGATTCCGTAATGGTGACAATCCCGCTTGGAGTACGGACGGTCACTGATCCAGTCGGGCCGGATGATTACGGCTATATCGCTTTTGAAGATCGGGATAGTGATTATGATATCGCACCGGTTTATGACTGGGTTGAGATTAACCCGGACGTAGCTGGCAACGACTTCGATGGTACCGAGTTGGATATCCACGATAGTGGTGAAGAAGATGACGATGCCGACGTGGTTGATCTCCCGTTCACCATGCGATATTACGGCGCCAATTTCGAGCAGATGACGGTTACCTGCAACGGGTTCGTGTCAATGGGCAACCAGTCCGACATGCGGACACCTCGTAACTGGCCGATCCCGTCACCTCTGGGTCCCAACTACATGATTGCACCATACTGGGATGACAGGAAGGTAAGTGGTGCAAATAGCGGAGTATTCAGCTACTACGATGAACCGAACGGAAGATTCATCATCGAGTGGTATTCAGTTGCCGATGATAACAACGCGGCTTCAAATACATTCCAGTTGATCGTTTACGATCAGGTTGGCGAACACATTACCATCTCTGGGAATGCCAACATTCTCTTCCAGTATGAGGATGTTACTCATACAACTGGCCATTACACCGACAACGATTATATGACAGTCGGTGTCGAAAACGGAGACCAGACCGTTGGTTTACAGCTCGCATACTGGGATAGTGATGATGGTCCAAACGGTACCATTACCGATGGTCGTGCGATTCTGATCACCACACAAGCAGCTCTCATTACTGGCACCGTGAGCGGCACCGTTACACTGGCCACTGGTGGTGATGCTGTTGAAGGCGCACTGGTCAGTACCGGTGATAACTCCTACTTCGACTACACTAACGCCCAGGGACAGTACTCCATCGAAGAGGTCGTTATCGGCGAGCACGACTTGGTAGTCTCGATGCAAGGCATCAACAGCCAGACTGTTACGATTGAAGTCATAGAGAATCAGGTTACCACCCAGGACTTCTCCGTAACTGCTCCGGATTGGGAAACCAGCGTGGATGAAGTAATTGAAGCGCTTCCGCAAGATGATGTCATCGTCAGCACAGTCACATTGAGTAATCCGGGTGACGGCGAACTGGAATGGTCAGTCGAGATTGATAATGACGGTCCGGATGGACAGTCAACTGACGGCTGGTTTGACCTCAACGATGAGTTCGAGTTGACAGGCGGTGACAACAGAAACAGTGGTCTCACTTTCCACAAGGGATATTTCTGGGTGTCCGGTGCGAACAATTTCCAGAACCCGAACTACCTGTATCGGGTTAACATGGATGGCACCATAGTGGAATCCTACGAACAACCCGTGCCAAATCCCTCCGCCAATGGTTTCGCCTGCCTCACCACAGATGGAGATTATCTGTACGGCGTGGATGATGGAAAACTGTTTGAGATGGAGTACGACGAAGATACTGGCGCTCTGTCACTGGTATCTCAGATCGTTCTGTCACAGGAATTTGAGTACGTAGGCTACATAACCTACGACAAGGACAGTGACCTGTTCTGGATTGGTGAACATTACACACCGTTGTACGCCATTTCACGTGATGGTACCATCGTCCATGAATACGATTTGGACATACCCTTCCAGGGGATGAGTTATTACAGCGAGGATGCCGACGGGTACAACCTGTATGGTGTAATGCAGGAAACACCATACGTTGACATTACAGTTATAAAGATCAACCCTGATAACGGTGACACCCTGTTCGTGACAAACATCGAAGCAAACGTGTTTGCCGTTACCGATGTGCATATCACTTACTTGTGGGATCCATTCTTCTGGTCCTTCATTCTGGTGAAGAACGGTTCGATGCTGAATGACCGTGTCGAGGTCTACGAGCTCGAACCAAACATCGCCTGGTTGAACCTCAGCAGCCCGGGTGGACTAATTCAACCCGGAGGCGACTTCCCGTTGGATGTTAACATCGCTTCGCTCGATCTGCCGGAAGGTGAATACTCCAGCTGGCTACAGTTTACGACCAACACTTACGAGCCCGTGATTTACATGCCGGTCACGTTGACGATTGATAATGATCTAGATGTGGAGGGTGGTGACGGCAAGGAAGCTCAGCCACTTGATTGGGTGTTTGAGGGAGTATATCCCAACCCGTTCAATCCTACTGCGACAGTTTCATTCACCATGAAACACACCGCAAATGCCAAGGCAACGCTGTACAATGTCCTCGGTCAGCAGGTTGCGGTCATTGTGGATGAGGTGCTGACAGCCGGCCACCATCAGCTGCTGCTGAATGGAGATCATCTGGCCAGCGGGGTGTACTTCCTTCGCTTCCAGGCCGGTCCAATGTCTGAGACGCGCAAGGTTGTACTCATGCGCTAGTCCGATCAATCCATCACCAAACCCCGCATGGAATCTTTCATGCGGGGTTTTTAATGCGAGCCATAGAGACGGTCATGGCACCTTGAGACAAGTGCGGTGTATAACCATATGACTGTTTGGAAGATCAAGTAGCATACCCGAGCAGAAAGTCAGGCTTTCTTGCGTCACTCGCAGGTCTGTCCTAAATTGGCGCGATCTCATGTGATGTGAAGAGTCAACAATCGATGCAGGTTGAGAATCCCGGCATAGCGAGGCATTAACCAGATACCATGACCCATTCCAGCAAGTCAAAAACACAACCATGGCTGGCCATACTCGTTTTTTCCATCATCTCCATGTCGATGATAGCTTGTGCAGAATTCGACAAGAGCGTTGGCAAAAATCTTGTCGGCGGCGATCAGGATGGTGTGATAGCGGAGATGACCTTCCCGGTCAGTGAGATCACCTCCTACGAGCACGGGGATGCCCTCAAATTCAGTTCGACGGCATTGCACTTGGGGGAGATGGATGAGTTTCATTCCGACATCGTTCTCTGGTTCCCCAACTTCTCCTCACTTGGTGAAGTTCTCGAGCTGGATTCAACCAGGCTCAAGCTCTTCAGCTCAGGGTACCTAGATGCTGAAAGTATTGAGGACGAAACTCCCTGGGAAGCAGAACTCTTGCGCTTCGACGAGAACTTTGACCCGATCTACAACGATTTCGTCAGCGCACAAGACTACCAGATGACTCCGATTGATACGATCTTCCTGGATGCCGAAGATAGTGCCCTCGACACCTTCGATATCAAAGAGTACACGATGGAACTCGATACCCTGACACTGGACACCTTGCTGCTGTACCTGCGTCCGCTGGATGATGAAGCTGGTTTCATCAAACGCTTCGTTCCCTGGTCCAGCGTGGCAGATCCACTATATCTCCCACAGATTAGGGCCAGTGGTGATTTTGTTGTCGATGGCGACACTTTGCGTGATACAACTCTGGTAGTAAATCCGGTCTACACCACATTCTACACGGATGATAGCGGAGTGCCGGATGACGCTGAACGCATCATAACCTCTCAAAGCTACCTGCGTGATGTGGTGGTAAAAGGAGATTTCACCCGCATTGATCCAGCCTCAATGAGCCTGAACCGGGTGGATCTGGTGATCACTGTGGATTCCGACTGGAATCGTAATCTTGGGGATCCAACCGCTTACACCTGGTATGATGTCCTCGCAGATTGGGATCTCGATCCGGATACCCTTGAAGTCGGGTCGCCATCCGAGTTGGCCTATTTCATCCCGGACAGCACCATGGCGTTGCGAATAAATGTGACGCCCCTCGCACGCCAATGGGTCGCGCTGCCAGAAACAAACTTCGGCCTGGCTTTCAAGCCAATCATTGCTGGCAACTCAATTGCCCGGCGCGCATTCTACTCGAATGACCCGAACGTTGATTCAACGTTACGGCCTTACTTCCACGTAATATATACTGAGTTCACACAACCATGACCGTGCGCCTGCTGAGCATCATTAGCGTCTTGCTGATCACCGTTGTTCCCACAATGGCGGAGTCTGTGTTTGCTCCGTTGGGCATCGGTGTGTGGCAAAGGAGCGGCAGCACCTATTCCACATCTGTTTCAGGATCGGATCTGGCGCTGAGTGATTCGGTGTATTTTTCGATTGATAATCCTGCCACCTGGCGTAGCTTCGGACTGACCAAGTTTACGACTAGTTTCGGAGTGGGTAAGTATTACGCGACTGACTTCACAGGATCAGATATCGCCGATAACTACCTGTTCCCGAATGCAGCCATCGCGCTTCCCATTTACAAAACTCTCGGGGTTGGATTCTTCTATCAGACGCTGACAGATCGTGACTTTCTGATCTTCAGCGAAGAAACCTTCGACATTAGCGAACAAGTCGATACCCTGGACTCGTATGACATTCTTAAACGGACACAGGGGACAGGTGGTCTGGCACGGGCGGGTGGACGGGTGGCTTTTCTGGTTACCACCAAACTCAGCGTGGGAATAGGTGTCGATTACTACTTCGGAAATTTGGAAGAACTGATAACTCTCGATTTCTTGCAAGGATCATTCCTGCGTTCCGGTCGCTTTCAACGCCATGAATTGGGCGGGATTGGTACGAGCTTCGGGATAAATTACCGTCCTACCAAAGAAACAGCATTTGCGATCACAGCACGAACACCAGTGAATCTGGAAGTCAGCTCGAGCTCAAAGATTCAGGGTGGTGATTCCACCGGTGTGAAATATGATGATTTCGAGATCCCGTTTGGCTTTGGAATAGGCGGACTTCACGAAATCGGACGTTTGCGCACACTGGCGAGTGTGCAGTTTGAAGCATGGGAGAATAGCGCGCATTCATTTGCCAGCGATACCGAATACGCAAACAGTCTCGATATCGGCATCGGGTTTGAGCGTCTGCCACTTGACCAACCATTGATTCCATGGTACGAGTCCTCAACATTCAGAGCGGGACTCCGCTACAAGCAGCATTATATAAAAGCTGGTGGTAGTAACTTACTCACTTACGGCGCTTCGATCGGTATGGGTTTTCCAATCGTCGGAGGTCGTGGAAAGCTGGACATTGCATTGACATATGATATGCGTGGTCTGGTGAACGACAACGCTGCAAGCGAAAAAATCTACGGCATCCAGGTCGGAATCAGTACGACCGAGCGATGGTTTGTCCGCAGAAAGAGATAACTCAAAACGTAGTAGATACCGCAGTGCAGGGAGATTCAAATATGCATTTGCAAAGCTGGAAAACAGCGCTGATAATGATGACTGTCATTGGTGCTTTATTAATTATTGGTTGCGCCGCAACCGTTGAGGTTCGAGAACCAACTGCCGAAGAACTGGCAGCTCGCCAGGATTCTATCGCTGCGGCGAATGAGTTTGAGCTGAAAAAGGCGCGCATGTTCGCCTATGACAAGCTGAAGATTCAGCAATGGGAAGAAGCCAAGGCTTACTTGTGGCAGGTCGTAGAACTTGACATCAAGGACGATTATAACGATTGGGATCGTCTCTACCAGATCTACATGTCCACCGGAAAACCAGATAGCGCACAGATTGTGCTGACAATGGGCCTGGAGCATCACCCGGACGATCCGTTCCTGAATGCCACATATGCCTTCATCCTCAAGGCGCAGGGGCAGAACGCAGAAGCCCTGACATATTACGACAAAGCTCTCGCTGGTGATATTACCGATAGCGATAAAGTCGAATACCTTCGCAAGAAGGCTGAAATTCACGAAGCATTGGGGCAGCCTGAAGAGGCTATCTCGACCTATGAAGAGCTTCTCATGATTAAAGCTGATGACATCGGCGCCACAAACTCGCTGACATCGCTGGTCCGCACCCATCGTGATCCGGAAGAGTATATCGCCCGCCTCATCGATGAGATCGATTCCAACCCGGATGACATGCAGAAACGGATGGATCTGCTCCGTGCATATCAGGACCAGGGCATAAACGAGATGGTCATCTCCCAAGCGGATGAAATCCTTGCCCGAGACCCTTCGAGAATAGATGTCTATCACGAAAAGGCGAAGGCATGGGATAACCTGAATCAACTGAACAATTCCATCGCAACCTACGAAGCGCTGCTCGAGCAGGATCCGAACAACGCCGAAGCAATGCTCAGCATTGCCGACAACAAGCGTTTGCTCGGAAGCTACACCAGTGCCCGAACCTGGGTAAACAGGGCCAGGAATGCTGGTGGTAGTCGGGGCGAGGCGGACTACATTCTCGGCCTCACCTACGAATCAGCCGGAGATGCTTGTTCAGCCGGTGGGCTCGAATATGATGATAAACTGGTTTATACGATCGCACTGGGTCTGTTTGAGAGAGCAGCCACCAGCGATGATTATAACGTCAAGGGCAAAGCCGCCAGCCGTGTGGACTATATGAGGCAATTCGCCCCCCTGAAAGCCGACTGGTTCCTCAACCAGAGCAAGGAAATACCGGCAAAGGATTGCTACAACTGGATCAACGCCTCCTGGCCGGAAATCGCATACATCGCACAGTTCCTGAGTCAGTACGCAAGCTGATGTGTGATTGAGAAACTATTTGATTCATCACGGGCTGTCGTAAACTGGCAGCCCGTTTGTGATTATTTGATGGAGCAGGTCTGATGACAAAACGACTGGTGATTGCGGCGGACCACGGCGGTGTGGAAATGAAAGACGCTCTTGTCGAACGTTTGCGCACAGCTGGTTATCAGGTCGAAGACCTCGGCACCCACGGTAGTGAAAGCGTCCACTATCCGGACTACGCATTTATCGCGGCTGAAAAAGTCGCCTCGGGTGAGTTCTCGCATGGGGTTCTGGTCTGCGGAACTGGAATCGGGATGTCCATCGCCGCGAACAAAGTTAAGGGTGTATATTGCGCCAAAGTGAATAGTGAAGAGGAAGGACGTCTGGCCGCCGAACACAACCACGCCAACATGCTGGCATTCGGAGGAAGGACGACGGAAGTGAATGTGGCGTTTAAGGCGATTGTCGCCTGGATAACCACTGCACCGGGGGAGGGACGTCACACCGAACGAGTGAACATGATCAAAGCGAGGGACATGGTATAGGCCCGTGTTTGCTTGTCAAACGCGGATAAATAAAATCTCGACATACCTATTGTCGTTCATCTCAGTACATCCAAAACGACGGATACTCCCTGCGAACCGCAGAAAGACGCGGGTCACAGGGGCATATGCTCACAACTCACAGCTCACAGCTCACAGCTCACAGCTCACAGCTCACAGCTCACAGCTCACAGCTCACAGCTCAATCTGGATTAACCGCGTTTGCGAGAGCAAACACGGGCCTGTCCTATCAGTTCTCCAACCTCCCGACTCCAGTCTCAAGATCATGTTTCTTCCCAGTCGCCGAGAGGGCCATCTCGTTTTTGCCAGCCTCGCACCGTATATTTCCGCCTTACCAGCAAAAACGATCAGCGCCGAGGCACTTCGTGACAGACCAACACAACATTCCTTCGATTGATGCCGTCCAACAATTTGATCCCGAGATTGCGGAATCCATCGAGAATGAAACCGCACGCCAGACCAACACTCTCGAGTTGATTGCATCTGAGAACATCGTCAGCGCTGCGGTGCAGCAAGCCGCAGGTTCGGTGATGACCAACAAATACGCCGAGGGGTATCCCAAGAAACGATACTACGGCGGCTGCAAGTTTGTCGATGTGGCGGAGAATCTGGCGCGAGATCGCGCTTGCGAATTGTTCGGCGCGAAGTGGGCGAATGTTCAACCTCACAGTGGTTCGCAAGCCAACCAAGCTGTCTATTTCGCGCTGGTGTCACCGTTCTCGGATGGCGGGAAGAAAATTCCGATCCTCGGCCTGCACCTGAATCACGGTGGTCACCTCACTCATGGCAGCCCGGTCAATGTTTCCGGCCGATTCTATGACGTTCACCCCTATAAATTGAACATGGAGACTGGACGGATCGACATGGATGCGGTGGTGAAACTGGCGCGTGAAGTCAAACCGAAACTGATCGTGACAGGTGCCTCAGCATACCCTCGCTTCTGGGACTTCGCAAAGTTCCGCGAGATCGCGGACGAGGTCGGTGCCTACCTGATGGCGGATATGGCACATGTCGCAGGGTTAGTCGCTGCTGGCTTGCATCCGGACCCGATTCCGGTCGCACACGCTGTTACCAGCACTACTCATAAAACTCTGCGTGGGCCTCGCGGTGGTCTGGTACTTTCCAGCTTTGAAGAGGGTGAGATATTCCTCGAAGGTATGCCACCCAAACCAAAGACCATTCCGGAAGCCATCGACTCGGTGACTTTCCCAGGGTTGCAGGGTGGACCATTGATGCATATCATCGCAGCAAAGGCGGTGGCGTTCAAGGAAGCGCTGCAACCGGAATTCAAGATCTATATGCAGAAGGTGGTCGATAATGCCAAGGTGCTGTCAGAAGATCTGATCGGGCGCGGTTTCACCCTGGTCTCCGGCGGTACTGACAACCACCTGATGCTGCTCGACCTGTCCCCGAAAGGGTTGACCGGTAAGGCGTCCGAGCTGGCACTGGTCCGAGCTGGCATCACTACCAACAAGAACATGGTGCCGGGTGATCTCAAAAGCCCGTTTGTTACCTCCGGCATTCGTATCGGCACGCCCGCACTGACCACACGTGGGATGGGTACTGACGAGATGAAGCAGATTGCCGGATGGATTGAACGGGTGCTCTCAGACGTGGAAGACAAAGAGATGCACCGTTCGATCAAACAGGAAGTGAAGGAGATGGCGTCGAGTTTCCCGCACTTCGCATGGTAGACACATATTGTAAGGCTCGCCCCACTATGGAAGTTGGCGAGCTTCTTTTTGTAGCTTCACGTGAAGGTTGTCACGAGCTTAGGTAGTGTTGGAGACAGGCCCGTGGGTAGTGTGGTGGAGACAGGCCCGTGCTTGCTCGTCAAGCGCGGATTATCCACGACATGAATGTCGTGGGCATGTCCTGCATCCACGGACTAACGCTCCGTGGTAGATAGCCGATTCTTTCATTTACTTGCGAGTACAATGCGCTGTCCATTTTGCAGCAGTCTGGATATAAGAGTGATCGACAGTCGTCCTTCCCGGGATGAGAAATCGATCCGTCGGAGAAGACACTGTAACGAGTGTGATCGTAGATTCACCACTCGGGAGGCCGTCGAACGTCTTGGACTACAGGTCAAGAAACGGGACGGCAACCTGGAAGAGTATGATCGCAACAAGTTGATCAAGGGGATTCGTCTAGCCAGTATCAAAAGACCGATGACCATGATGCAGCTCGATACGATTACCGATCAAGTTGAAGCCAAACTACATTCGCATGCGACCAAGGAAGTGGATAGTCAAACCATTGGCATTTTGGTCATGGAAGAATTGAAGCCGGTTGATGAAGTGGCCTATATCCGTTACGCATCCGTGTATCGCCGGTTCGAAGATGCCGGCGAGTTTACTAAAGAGGTTCGGAAGCTATCGTGAAGAAAACATTCCGCGGCGGCACCCACCCTCCAGAGTTCAAGCTCACGAGTGGTGTTGCCACAACTCCACTGCCCGTGCCTGAGCTACTCTATGTGCCGATAGCGCAGCACATCGGTGCGCCTGGTGTTCCGGTGGTGAAGAAAAAAGACGAAGTCACCGTTGGGCAAGTGATTGCTGAGGCTGGTGGTTTCGTTTCCGTCCCTGCGCATGCTCCAGTCAGTGGTATCGTGCGTGATGTTGCCCTCTACCCGAATCCGGTGGGCAAGGAAATGCTGACCATCATTATCGAGACTAAGGATGATGGTGGAGACGGCAAGGGCGAAGAAGATCCCAACTGGATGGATGCCACGCCGGATGTCATCAGGGAGCGGGTTAAGAATGCTGGCGTTGCCGGGATGGGCGGAGCTGCCTTCCCGACCCATGTGAAACTGTCACCGCCCGATGCCAAGCCTATTGACACCGTCATCATCAACGGCGCAGAGTGCGAACCCTATCTGACCGCCGATCATCGGTTGATGCTAGAACGGCCGGAAGACATCGTGCGCGGTGCGATGCTGGTGCGCCAGACCGTAAAAGCAAAGCATCTGTATATCGCGGTCGAGAACAACAAACCGGACGCGTACGAGACCCTGAAAAAAGCTGCGGCTTCGCTGGATTCAAGTATCCATGTCGAAATGCTGCCGGTTAAATACCCGCAAGGCGCGGAAAAGCAGTTAATCAAAGCGTTGACCGGACGTGAAGTCCCGCCACCACCAGCCCTGCCGATGGATGTGAAATGCGTGGTCCAGAACGTCGGATCGTGCGTCTCGATTTATGAGGCGGTGCGTTGGCAGAAGCCGTTGATCGAACGATACGTCACGGTTACCGGCAGTGGTGTGAAGAAGCCGACCAACGTGCTGGCGAAGATCGGTACCCCGTTGACCCATCTGATCAAGGCCGCTGGTGGCTACAACGAAAACGCTGCCAAATTGATCATGGGTGGTCCGATGATG
>CAJVXH010000035.1 GCA_913009835.1 uncultured bacterium | reverse complement strand
TTTTTTTTTTTTTAATGATACGGCGACCACCGAGATCTACACTCTTTCCCTACACGACGCTCTTCCGATCTTTGCGACGGATGACGCCTGCTGGATCTGATGGGGCGCATGAAATAGTCGTGGTCGTCGAGCACAGTGCATTCATCAACCTGTACAAGGAGGAGTTGGCGCGGGAAGGATTGTTCATCGAAGATACCGATGTCGAGAAGATCGAACCGACAACGGTAACCATCTTCCCTGATGAACGGAAGGATATTAAATCGTTGGAGATCGCCATCCCACGATTGTCTGGTGGATATTCGATCAAGCCGGTGCTGGATGGGTTGACGGAAGAGGACATTCGGGCGAAGGCTGCGGAGTATGGGAAATTACCGTTGGCGGAAGAAGTAGCGAAGGATATTGATTACGAAGGACGCCACCTCTTCACCAATGAAGTCGTCGAGCGGATGAAAATCCATATCCCGTTGCTCGAACATGGTTACGGTGCGGTGTCGTATTACGTGAAACAACTCGAGCAGATCTGCAAAGTGCGGAACATGCACGCCCAGATCGCGTCTCTGTTACGCAAATTCTTCGAGGAGATGCTGTTCGATGAGCAGGCGACACTATTCGATGAAAGTCTGATCGCACGACTTGGTCACGACGATGTCGCCGAGCATGTGCGGGCCGTATTTGTCCCGTTGATTCGTGAAAAGACAACAGAAGAACGGGAACGTCTTCCACAGGTGGAACCAATTCCTCTGTCCACCTGGCGACCGTACAAAGTGACCCACGGTGATCGGAAGAAAGCGCTGCCAGCGGATCGGACACTGTTCAACTTGGTTCCATGTAACCGGGAACTGGAAGTCGCGTTCCGGGCTTTCCTGGATGAGGCAACTGATGTTCCAGCATTCGCGAAAAACGAAGGTCCGCAATCGCTCCGCATCGACTATCTGGCACAGGGTAGACGGCTGGCATTTTACACCCCTGACTTCTTTGCTCGCACCAGAGACGGCCACTACTACCTGATCGAGACGAAAGGTCGTGTTGATCTCGACGTACCGGCGAAAGCTCGCGCCGCTATTGCCTGGTGCGAGGCTGCCAGCTCAGGAAAAGTGAAATGGCGCTACCTGTATGTTCCAGAATCCGTATTCAAAGATCATTCTGCGGCTTCGCTAACTGAACTCGCCAGTGCGTGTGAACCATCACTGAAGAACTTGATCGAAGAAGCGGGCGATGTCGGCGCACAGCTTCCCTTACTGGCAACTGCCTTTGCGGAAGAAGAGGGTGAAAAGTTTAAGTATGACGATTTCTTGGACGAGGACACGTACCAGTCGTTTTCCAAGCGGGAACAGCGAGCGGTGCGTGATGCGATCATGCTATACCGCTTCATGGAAAACAAGCAGGATATGAATTTCGCGCCAGTCTTTACTCCATTGCTGGGTCCATTGGATGAAGCAGCTCGATCGTTGATGAAACATCGTTTGGAACCGGCGATGCCGTCAACTGTCGAAGCGCAGAAGGCGTGGTTCTATTCCGGTGCTCAACATCAAGTTCCAAAGGAATTGTATCGTCTTGCCAACAGCCTGAAGAAAACGCTCGTGTTCAATGGTGGATTTTCTCCCATCGGCCTGCTTGTTTGGTGCATCAAGTACACCGGAACAGCACCTGATGGATTGCAGGGTGTGTACATGGCGATGCGGCAGCAGTTCGGTGGTGAGCTGGATATTGTCATGAGTCAGCAACTTCAGGATGTGAACGACTTCCGTAACAACTTCGTAGCACATCAGGAGAAGGAAATCGGCGATAGTGAAATGGCAGGTGAAGCCCTCAAAGGATGGATAAACACGATGACATCTCTGAAATAGCACGATCGATGTGTTTCATAGACTCAACCGAATCTCTGACCTGATGTTAGAGATGAGTTTCCATCATCCCTACCGTACCAAGCGTCCACTCACTTCGAAGAACAATCCCAGTATCTCATAAAATCCAGGGCGCATTGGCCCATACCAGGCCCGAATTAGGAAAAGAAGCCATTTGATTGAGCTTAACCTCTTGATATTTCTAGCGTATTGTCAGGGGCTTGAACCACATACCTGCGGATTATAAGTCCAGTGATCTACTAGGCGCAATCTCTAACGGGAAGGCATAATTGGTATCTAGCCGCCTCAAAGTTCGATTCCTCTCATGCCCGATTTCCAGAGCTTTTTATTTGAGAGGAACAACATGTGCCTCTTAGTACTTGATCACGTCCAACACCACCCCCGAACGTTTAAGGTCACAACCCTGACCATCAATCTATAATTGAGATCTCCACGCTCTAGTGTTCTGCGACGACTGGGCCGCTGCACAGAGGTCAGTGGGCTAGCTCCAAGTCCGGATATTCAAAGCGGAAAAGCCCTGTTCATCACTGAACAGGGCTGATAATTATCCTGTATCGCAATGATGGACTACTTCAGCATCAAAATCTTCTGCGTCTTGATGAAATCAGGCGCTTCCATTTGCACGAAATAGATGCCCGAAGCAACTTGACTGCCAGAAGTACTCACACCTTCCCAGACTATTTGATGAGCACCCGGTTGCATGGTTTCGTTCACGAGAGTTACCACACGCTGTCCGAGTGTATTGTAGATCGCAATCTTAATATCGGAGGTCTGTGGTAAGGCGAATGGGATGGTGACCGTCGGATTAAACGGATTCGGATACGCTGCATGAAGAGCGAAACTTGAGGGAATTACGTTGGCGGACACATTGCCAGATCCTGCAATACCAAAGATCTGTTGATATAGATGAGCAACTCGCTCCTCAGCCTTCGCGAGGTCGCGACTTAGCATTTCATGTGATTGAATCGTAGTCCCGCTATCCGGAAGCGCCCCGGCACGAATGAGCTTCAGCTCAGTTATGTTGACGCACTCGAAGCCGATTTCGGAGTTCAATGAATCAATCTCTGATTCCGAGGCATCAATCAACTCAGTCCATGACGTTCGCGCTGTGTCGAAATCATTGGATAGAGTTTGTGTATTGGCTATTGTACGATCAACCATGTAGGCAAAATCCGGATCGACTATCTGAAGACTCATTAGAGAGTTCGTCAGTTGTGACTCGGAATGACCGAGCCGCAAACCTGCTCTGGTCCACCCTTGAAGGGCATCTATTTCCTCGATTTGCACTAATTCCCAGAAACTGTCATACGCCTCCTGCACCAGACCAGAATCGAGCAAAGCATATGCGTCCTGAATAAAGCTCCGAATCTCATCCTCATCTGAAGCACCCGTTGCCCAGTACTTCATAATATTTGAGTTATACGGCGTTGGCGTAAATTGAAGGGCACCAGTACCAGTAAAAGAGTTGACACCCAGAGCTCCATCAAGATGATTGCCGAGATCAGTATCTGACAGAATCCCTTCACCCCACCAGACTATGCCAACGTTAGCAAGATATTTTGGTGTATCAGCGCTGTAGTTATATAATAGAGTACGAGCATCTTCACTTATGAAAGAAGCATCTTGCCAGTTGCTGAAAATGTTGGCCTTACGACCACCAAAATTCAATCCGCAAGGTGGAAATAGCAGGATCTCACTTGCCAGAGCTATGGACTGATCTCTGTAATTTAATGCGTTGTTACCAATCGTATGCCATTTTCCATTCACAATTGTTGAGTTAAGACTCGATTCGTGCAGCAAAATTCCTGGACCGGCGTTTTCCACGACTTTCAAGTACCTGAAATAGTAGGAAACTGTGGTTCCACCAACCAAAGAAATACCTGCAGCACCTAAACTACCATTATTGTAAACTTCAAGGTCGTCAAAGTTGATTAGCGTATTGTTACAGTACACTCCACTTGCACCATTACCTCTTAATATCAATCCCTCACCCAAGTTCAGTTTATAGAACCGATCACTTTCAATGCCGCATAGATCGTTATTCTCAATGATCCCACCGCGAATTTCGCAAGTGTAATCATTGTTCTGGAGTAACTGGACGCCTGTTTCGCAATCATGGATGTGAACGTTTTCAAGGGAGACATCTCTAACAGATTCGATACCCGTTTCGCAGTTAAAGATCTCTACGTTCTCCAACACCTCATAATCCCATGTGGGAGGCATGTAGTCCCAGTTCATCAGCTTGACGCCGATTGTTGCATCAGAGATAATTGCATTTTTGATGACGTTAGGAGGATCTGCGGGCGTATCCCGGTGTAGAGTAATGCCTTGCCAACCAGTTTCATCCATTCCACGGAAAATCACATTATCTTCATCCGGATCGATTTCAAGCAAACCGGTCTCAGTAACCTCAATACCGCCACCATCAAACTCAAACAGTGCGGAAGCCAAGCAAAGAAGCTTGCCATCTTCCTCCACAATGATCTTGGCACCATTATTAATCTGTATAGTGGTTCCGATCGTCAACACTGCTTGCACATGAAGATCAGAGTTGATCACCCTGGGCGTGCTGAGCCACCATGTGTCTGATATCATTGTGCTTGGACCAGTGTAAGGCGAGGAAACCGGTGTCCGCTTGAACAAGAGGGCCGAACCAGGGTCTAATGTTATGTAAAGTGATGGTTCGCTATTGTGCCATATGAGGTCGCCGTTGTTGGGGTCGCCGTTGGGGTCGCCGAAATCGGGTATATCTGGAAGACCTAGTCCGTAACTGTACCAGATGGGTTCGTAGTCAAATCCACCCAGGCCTACCTGATCAAATTCAGCAAAAAAGCTGTCAATACCGTCATATTGGCCATCGTCCTCGTCAGGTACTGTAGCATCTACATAAACGTTACCATCTAAATTCGATACATGTGCATTTACCAGGAAATAGTACTCAGCGGTCGGATCACCATCAGGATCGGCAAAAACCCCAACGAAGATATTACTGAATTCACGTGGATCTGGGCCTGGTGGATCAGTATAAGGATCTGAAGCGTAGTAAGCTTCTCCTCTAATGTATCGTAATCCGAATTTATCGTCGATTTCCTTTTCTTCTAAATAATCTTCAATCGACCAATGATCATAACTCCAATATCTGTCGCCATTACGATTGTTTTCTTTCGTCATTGTGTCATCAACACCGTCAAGACCAGCATACCACTTCAAAGGTCGAAGCAATTGTAGGATATCAGGCAATTTCTCATTAGCATCAGCCATCCAGTCATAGGGATAGTAACCATCCGTATTAGAATAATTTTCATGGATAGGCACCGTGGCTGTACTGGTAAAATCTTCCAACGGAGTGGGTCTTGCAATTGCCGAAAACGGTTGACGAAATTCAGCTCCCGAAGGATCATCCACATCAGTGGCGATCAAACCATGTTCACGATTGATTTGATTACCGTAAACGCGTGAATAATCGTCCAGGTTTGTTTGTTGCAGTATCGTGTTAACATCGTTTTCTACTGGAGGTGGTTGGGGAAGCGCTAAGGGTTCAAAATCATCTCCCATGTATTGATAGGTCAAAATCCCTTTTGCACCTGCAGAGAGCCAAAAGTAATTTTGCATCTGGTATTCATTCTTAGTTGGTCTTCGGTTAATTTGCCGCCAGAAGGGTAGGTTTGGGTCTGAATAGTCAGCAATAAATGCTCTCTGGCCTTGAACGAGCATCCACCACTCGGCGTTCAAACCAGTTGCACTGTTATACAAATCAATATCATCATTGATCATTACTTCTATGACATACAGCTCAAACAGATTTTTGTAATACCATCGGGAATGGTAGGGAGTGAAATAGTCTGTACCATCATAATTCATGATAAATGGATTTTGTTCATTTATAAAAATATCCCAACCAGTAATGAAGTCGTTTTCAAAAAGACGATTCAAAACTTCAGGATCGGGATCGGGATTAAAACCAGGAGCCGGGTAGCTATCAGGATATAGTGCCGGCTTTTTGTGCCCATAATACCAGTTCATTATTGCTATCGGGCGCTGTACATCTCGTGATCTAATTGAATTGATCGCACTTTGTGAGAGATCAGCATATTCCTGGTTGGCAGCAAAGGTGCTGTCTACCCACCATCCCTCGGTTACTACATCCCAAAATGCAATAGCATCGGATGATGAATACGCATAGTGATTTGCCTCAGCGATGCTATCCAGAATTGCGATTGCGTCATCCGCATATGTGCGACTGCCGTTCCCGGTCTCTTCAGCGAGATCCGTATGATGGCAATATTTGTAAATGATTTTGTCATAATTTACCCAAACCCAATTCCAGCTACCTTCTGGTGGGACAGCAATTTGCTGAGCAGTTGGGCGACCATCGTTATAATTTAGTCGAAAATTCAATTCGTCATAATCGTTCGGAGATACGTTGAAACGCATTGCGCCTTTTTGATTGGGTCCCTGAGTCATTGCCATTCTACCAGCTCCAAGGGCAAGGTCAAGAGTGGGGCTTTCAAGGCCGTCATAACATTTTGCCTGGTAAAACTCATTCGCAATACCGCGATAGATAAATGTCGAATTTGTCGCGGCGAGTTCATCAAAACTCTGTTCTAACAAACCCTCAGATTGTAAATCCAAGTAAGCAAATTCCCAATCAGCTGTTGTCCAGGTGCCCCACATTCCTATGGGAACTTCGAGGGGATCCATACGTTGCGCAAAACAGTTTGGTTGAAGGAGCAGTCCAGCTAGAATAATCGATGTGAGAAACAGAATGTGCCGTTGCGTAATCCGAAACATGATCTTGCCCCCTTGTGTTTTACAGCATTACCGCAAAAGAACCACTTTTTGCCAGTCATACACTGTGTCACTACCGCGAAGGATGAGAAAATATATGCCTGACGCTTGTTCAACAGATGGTGTATAGGTATAGCTCAAATCGTCAGTCAAGACCGACTGGATCGTGTGACTATCTACTAATTGCCCGAGGATATTTATTACCTGGAGTTGGTAGTTGCCTGGAACTGAGATCGAAAAATGAACCGTCGTGCTGGAATTGAAAGGATTCGGAGATATGCTCTCAATCTTAATCGGTGACGCAGGTAACTGCGTTGCGGAAGTTTGTTCTACGACGTTGGTACTGCCATGAATGTAGCCATCCGCGAGATCAATTTTAAAAGCATAGATTTTTTCTGTGGTGTGATCATAGATCTCTATACACATGCTTTGATCATTGAGAAAGCAAATAGGATTATTGATATTTACTTCGAAATCCTCATCATCTTCGGGTACATATATGTTCCAGACCGCTGTTCCACTCGGACCCACTCTCTGTATGTTGTAGAATGGGATTTCGTTAATTCTAGCTCTGCACATACTGATAAAAGTCGTGTCACCAGGTACTGGCTGATTGAATCGGCTAAGATTGGAAGGAATCTCAAGCTCTTCCCCAGCTATCGGACCCCACTCCTCACCCAGAGGACGTGATCCATCTTCCAACAGACGTTCCATTCGCAGTTCAGCCTCACTCCCGCCACCACTGCTCGCTACCTGGATTATGCTTTGATCTGATATGACTACCGATCTGGATAGATAAGTGCTAGTGTAATAAGGTTCCCAATCAAAAACAAAAATCCCTTCTGATCCCCATTGGGGAACGAGGTCTCCATTGATAGATTGCCACATAGCGTTAGCGGTAATACGAAATCCACCGTTCTCATCATATAGGAAGTAATAGGGCGAGACATATCCACCAGTGGGATATGTTTCATAATCCATCACCAGTTGAGGTTCTTGATACAGAGACTCTCCGTTTGCGAGGATCCGCTGAGCGTAGATGTGACGAACGGTCCCATGCGGCCAGTCCGGATAGGTTCCGAAGATGGCTGCCACACCTCCGCTGCCATCTCGTGCCAGACGACATACAAGGTCGTGACCATTTGTACTCCCGATAAGTCGATCGCCACCGGGCAGTTTCAACGATCCATCGGCGTTGACACCGCAGATGTAGGGATCATATTCTCCCAATTCCGTCCAGAAGGTCCAGAGTCCACCATTGTCATCCGAAACCGTCTGGATCTTATCGAACCCATACACCTGATATTGGCTGTGCCAGGTGGTGATGGGTATTCCCTCTTCCCCCCAGAGCTTGTCTCCCTGTTGAGTGATCCGTTGAGCGTACAGACGCCAGCCCCATTCGTCTCTGAAATTATATACTACTATGCAGTCGCCATCGAGGCTCTGTTCAATACCACGAAATGCCGTGTCATTGTCGTCAACGACAAGCATTCCAGATTCACCAAAAGAACGGTACCCATCAGTGTCGATATGTTGCACCCAGACCAACGTGGAATCAAAAGCGCCAACTAGCTCATCGCAGGCTATCCAGACTCCGCCGTTACCATCCGAACACAGGTCTGCGTGGTAGAACGGCCTCTGATCCATTACCAGCAAACCGTTCGGGTCCCACTGGGCGAATGAAGTGACCGAAGTGACTAGCGAGAGCAGCAACGCCAGGAGGATAAACAGGTGTCGCAAGTGCTCTGAGGGTAAAGATGATATTTGTGATTCGCTTTTCATGGGTGGTATCCTTCGCTGTCGATGTGTTGTACTACGACCATCTGAGATTGATACGCCCCATAGTTCTGCGCGTACCAGACTCCACCTTGCCCACCTGGACAACAGTCTACGCCATCATTCACAGGCCAATCGATCAATCGGACACCATCGCCTGACCACTGGGAAAAGCTCTGATGGGGGAGAAAAGCTAAGGTAAGTAGAATGATAACAATCAATTGGAGAAATCCGCACTTCCTAGTTTCATGGAATATTCGTCGCATGGGATACACTCTAAGTTAGATGAAATCCATTTCATTCCAATCAACACTTGCTATTAATATGAAGCCGATTATACTCGAATGCAAACAAAATATCCGGTAATGGCAAATTCACTCAAGTTTAAGGTGGAGCGTCTGCTCAACATATTGCTCCGACCAGGCGATCCCAAAAACCGAACAGTAGTTCGGATATTATGAGATTGACGAAATGACTCGAGTGACTACAGCAGGTGAACTCTTGGAGAGAACCATCTTCAAACATCCAAAACACGGTTAGCACTTGCCATATTCGTTCATCTCCTCCAAGAAGCAGTACTCCGGAAACACTTCCACCCCATTCTGACCTGCAATGGCTATCAAGGATCATGTCCGCGATACGAGTTCTTTGCTCGTCATCCTGCATTTGCATCTCCGAACATCTTACGGTTCATCGATTCAACGACCTTCGCGGTGTGGGCTTCACTCAAATGCGCATAACGTTTGACCATTGCCAACGTCTTGTGCCCCAATACTTCAGCGATCTCAGCCAGGCTGGCCCCGTTCATAGCTAGATAGGATGCTGCGGTGTGTCTGAGGTCATGCCAACGGAAGTCTTCGATCTCAGCCTTTGCCAGTGCTTCTTCAAACTGCCGTTTCATGTCCTTCGGCTTGGTTGGATCTTTTGTGGATGGAAAGACAAGCGTAGTGTCCAGACGGCGTATCTTTGATCTTTCACGCATGATCTCCAGTGACAAGCCAGATAACGGAAGCAATCGAATCTCGTTATTCTTCGTTTCTGTCAGCGTGATTACTTGTCTTCCCAAATCTACCTGGTCCCAGCTCATACCCAGAATCTCGCCCTGACGCGCTCCCGTGGCCAGAGAAAGTACTACTGCATGGTATAGGTCTGGATTACGTCTTGACTGGCAAACGCTTAGCAGGCGGCTTCGCTCATCGTCAGAGAGGAACCTCGTGCGGCCTCGCGGTTCACGCAGCTTCTTGATCTTTCTGCATGGATTCGACTCGATCCACTCCCATTCATTGACAGCTACCGTAAATGCGTGACTCAGGCTTGTCATGTATCGGTTTGCTGTAGAGTCAGATCGCCCCTCTTGTCTGAGCTTATCCCTGGACTCCACGATCAGAGCTGGTGTGACATCCACAAGCAGATAATCGCCAATCTGTTCCTTCCAATAGTGAAGGTTTCGGATGTTATTCCGGTCGTTCTTCGTACCTGTGACAATTTGTTCTACGTAACGGTCAACAAATTCACTCAGGGTATGTTTCTTCGCTTCAACGGTTTTGAAGTGACGTCCTTCCAGAATAGCTGATTCTGTGGATGCTGCCCATTTGCGAGCGTCTGTCAGACGTGTGAAACTGGCTGTCTGTGTTGGATAACCCTTCAAGCGAATCTGCACGTGATAACCGATCTCCCCCTTACCACTCGTCCTCTTCCTGATGCTAGCCATAAAACATCTCCCTCATTGACTGTTACTTACAACAAGCTATAATAGAGGGCGAGAAAAGGCAATAGAGAAAGGTGAATTATTGAGGTTGAGTGTGCCGAGAGTGTGCCACAGCTGATTGTGGAGAAGAACAGGGTTCACGCTGACTTGCGTAAACCCTGACTATACCTAGCGGAGGATGAGGGACTCGAACCCCCAAGGGCGTGAACCCGGCAGTTTTCAAGACTGCTGCCTTACCAATTAGGCTAATCCTCCGAATACATCAAATCTATCGCCGATCGTGGTGCCATCCAATATCCCTGCAACCACTTCCCGGCGGGCAGGAAAGTAATACCTGTGACTTACTGATTCAAACCCCAACTGCCGGTTGCAGAGGAGCAGACGGTTGGATATCAGAGAAGTTGCTGAGGAGCAGAAAGTGCTTAGCTGTGGATGAAACGCGCTTGCAATCACTCGGAGATTCAGTTGTTTCAGCTTCTCTTTTCGACAGACCCGTGAATATGGACTTGTCCTGAGTCCTGAGAAAACAACGCAGATATTCACGACTCTTGCTTATCCCTGCGAACCGCAAAAAGACGCGGGTCACAGGGGCATGCAACCTGGTGGATGAAACGCGCTTGCAATCGCTCGGAGATTCAGTTGTTTCAGCTTCTCTTTTCGACAGACCCGTGAATATGGACTTGTCCTGAGTCCTGAGAAAACAACGCAGATATTCACGACTCTTGCTTATCCCTGCGAACCGCAAAAAGACGGGGGGCACAGGGGCATGCAACCTAGTGGATGAATCGCTATCTATCTCAAGATATCCAATCTCCCGACCGATTCAACCCAGTGTCCACTGCTGATGCCATCGCTGCCGCATCCAGATACATCGGAATCTGTATTGCGAGCCGATTTGCCTCACTTAACGGATTCTGAAGCACGTCCTCGAATCGAAGTTCAATCAACTGTTGAAGAGGATTCGCTTCAATCAGCGAACGGATCTCGACCAGCTCTCGTTCAAACACCAACCGTAACCTGGTTTGATCTTCATCTGATACCGACACCCCGCCAGCTTCCGCCATTCTTTTCTGGCTTAACATAACCGCGCTCATTTCACGGCGAATCAACAGCACAGTCGCATTCACTTCCAGCATCGCAACAACATTCACCAGTGGCACCACGATTTTGACCGCCTTACCCTGCGCCAAGGGTAGCCAGGATATATCCTGCTTGATTCTCTTCACCGGATCATACTCGAAATAGCCACGAGGGTTGTGCACATCCGCGACACGCCGTTCATCAACCAGCAGACTCATTCCACCAGCCTGCAACATCTGCATCACTAGTGAGGTTCCGCTACGGGGTAAACCGCTCACTATTACCATAGACTCTTTGTCCATCCATTCGTCCGAGGCTAAGTCACGAGACATCGACAAAGAAGATACTTGCTTTATGAATGAGCATTGGTTGTACATTGCGAGGCTTGAGCAACAATCTTCTGTTCATCAAACAAGGGTAAAGAGCAATGGCAGTGGCGAGCAACCTCGGATTCCCCCGTTTCGGCATTAAGCGGGAGTGGAAAAAGGCCGTCGAATCATTCTGGAAAGGAAAACTGGACGAGACCGAACTCCGCACAGTAGCGGATGAACTGATGGGACGTCACTGGCGAATGCAATCCGACGCCGGATTGTTTGCCACACCGGTTAACGATTTTTCCTTCTACGACCACATGCTCGACATGACTGCACTGCTCGGGGCTGTTCCCCCACGGTACAACGCTCCACTTGACGAAGATGTTTCGTTGGACACCTACTTCGCGATGGCACGCGGGGCACAGGACGAATCTCGTGACGTTCCGGCGATGGAGATGACCAAGTGGTTCGATACAAATTACCATTATATCGTACCTGAGTTTGACGAAAACACGAACTTCCTCATCGCTTCGCAGCAGCCTTTCCGAGTTGTGGACAAGGCGCGTAGCGTCGGTGTCGAACACCCTCGTCCTGTTTTAATCGGACCCGCGACATACCTCCTGCTCGGCAAGGTGCTGGACAACACATCACTGGCCGCTCTGCTGGAACGCCTGCTCCCAGTTTACGGTGAGATTCTCCGTCTCTATAAAGAAATGGGAGTGTACGTCGTCCAGCTGGATGAACCCTGCCTGATACTCGACCTGGACGAGGAAGCGAAGCAGATTGTCAAGACCGCCTGGGACTATCTGAATGGGCTCACCGAACGTCCCAAACTGCTCACCGCGACCTATTTCGGTAGTATCGCGCACAACAGCGATCTGGCAGTCGAGATGGGCGACGGACTGCACCTGGACCTTGTCCGCGCACCGGAACAGCTTGAGGAGATAGTCCCAATTCTGCCGGAGGGTCATCTGATCGGGCTGGGCGTTGTCAATGGACGGAACGTCTGGCGATGCGACCTCGACCGTGCTCTAACACTACTCAAGAGGGCTGTCGACATTCGACATGGCTCAGAAGAAATCATGGTCGCACCATCATGCAGTCTGCTCCACTCCCCCATTGACCTCGATCTGGAAAGCGGATTGAGTGATGAAGTCAAAGGGTGGCTGGCATTTGGGGCGCAAAAGCTGGGCGAAGTCGTCACCTTGACCCGAGTTTTGAATGGTGAAGGGTTAGTTGATGCACAAAAAACATTTGCGGCATCCCGTCAAGCCCAGAGTGAACGCGCCATCAGCAAACGGGTGGTCAACAAATCCGTTCGTGAGCGGCAGGCTCACATTGATGAGTCAATAACGCAGCGGCAGTCTGAATTCCCGGTGCGTGCGCGAGCCCAGAAAAACAAACTCAACTTACCTCCATATCCGACAACAACCATCGGATCGTTTCCACAGACCCGCGAAGTGCGGCGTCTTCGACTCAAATTGCGCAAAGGTGAGTTGACGCAGGGACAATACGAGAGCGCCATAGAAGCTGAGATCCTCAACACCCTCCGCTACCAGGAAGAGGCTGGCGTCGATGTTCTGGTGCACGGCGAATTCGAACGAAATGACATGGTCGAGTATTTCGGGGAACAGCTCGACGGATTCGCATTCACCCAACATGGCTGGGTTCAATCCTACGGTAGCCGTGGCGTGAAACCGCCGATTATTTACGGAGATGTAAACCGTCCAAACCCGATGACTGTCCGATGGTCAAAATTCGCCAAGGATAACACCGACCGTCCGATGAAAGGAATGTTGACCGGTCCGGTTACCATACTGCAATGGTCTTTCGTTCGAGACGATCAGTCACGTGAACAGACCTGTGAACAGATCGCCCTTGCTATCCGAGATGAAGTGTTGGATCTCGAAAAAGCAGGGATTGACGTCGTCCAAATCGATGAACCAGCGTTCCGTGAGGGGCTGCCGTTACGGAAGCAACATTGGCAGGATTACTTCGACTGGGCCGTGCGTTGCTTCCGGATTACAGCCTCGGGTGTGAGGGATGATACCCAGATCCATACCCACATGTGCTACAGCGAATTCAACCAGATCTTTGACGCTATCGCTGCAATGGATGCTGACGTCATCTCAATCGAAGCCAGCCGCAGCCGGATGGAGCTGCTGGACGCCTTCGATGAGTTCCACTATCCCAACGACATCGGGCCGGGGGTCTGGGACATTCACAGCCCCCGCGTGCCCTCGATTGACGAGATGACGGAATTGCTCACCAAAGCACTGAAATATATCCCGAAAGAAAGGCTGTGGGTGAACCCGGATTGCGGATTGAAAACCCGTGGCTGGCCGGAAGTGCGCGAGAGTCTGGCTAACATGGTTGAGGCTGCCAGGCGGATGCGGGAAGAGATCGTGAGTTAACCGACAGTTGACAATCAAACAGTTACCCCGAAGGGGCGGAATCTGACTAGCCGCAGGTGTGAACCTGCGGGATAGAGGAATCACAATACAACGCGTTGGCCCTGAAAGGGCCGTATCAGAGTAGCCCCACGTGTGAACGTGGGGTGACGAGGACATCGCACATTTCGTTCCGCCCTTTCAAGGCGGACGTATTGGAGGAATGGAGGATCTACCCGTTTCTCCGGGTTGACACCCGGACTATTCAAATTCGACCCCTTCGGGGTCAAGATGTAACACATGGAGACACTCTGTCATCCAATGAGTGATACAACTTCCAAGGAAACATCAACCCACCCCCTACTCCGTTGGCTGGAGTCGGGACGAGTGGTATTGGGCGACGGTGCGATGGGTACCCGTCTGTACGAACGCGGTATCTACATCAACCGCAATTTCGACGCGCTCAATCTCAGCGAACCGCACCTGGTGAAAGCTGTGCATCGGGAGTACGTTCAGGCCGGTGCTCAATTCATCGAAACAAATACCTTTGGTGCTAATCCCCATAAACTGGGTAAGTTCGGTCTCGCTGATCGTTGCGAGGAAATCAACATCGCTGGTGCGAAAATCGCCCGACGTTGCGCTTCGGAAGGAGCAAATGTCCTCGTAGCAGGGTCGATGGGCCCGCTCGGAAATGCGCTGGCATCCGTCGGAACACTGTCCCCTAAAGACGCCACTCGTGCATTTACCAGGCACGCCGTCGGCCTGCGTGATGGCGGAGTAGACCTCTTTATACTTGAGACATTCCTCGATCTGAACTCGCTCATCATCGCCATTGAGGCGGTGCGGTCTATCTCTGATCTGCCTATTATCGCCTCAATGACTATCAATGCAGACCTCACAACCAGCTTCGGCCATTCGCCCGAACGCATTGCCCGTACGCTCAATAAACAACCCGTACAAGTCATCGGTTTGAACTGTTCCACCGGCCCGCATGACATGCTGGAAAACCTGATACTGATGCGTCCGCACACCGACAAACCACTGGCCGCCTTCCCCAATGCCGGGGAAGCACGAGTGGTCGAAGGGCGCGTCCTCTACATGTCCACGCCGGAGTATTTCGCCGAGTTCACCAAGCGGATGATACAAAACGGCGTCCGGGTCATCGGCGGATGCTGCGGAACTAATCCGGACCACATCACCGCCATGGCTGCGGCGGTACGCGCCCTGGGACCGGTCAGCGAAACTGCAGAACAATCCGAACTGGATGATTCACAAATCACAGTCACCTCCGAGGTCGAAGAGGATGAAGGCCAAGCAGTTCCGCCTCGCGGGGAAAGATCAAATCTCGCCAGGCTACTCGATGAAAACGCCTTCCCCATCTGCTGCGAATTACACCCTCCTCGCAGTTCACTGAAGGGATTGATCCTGCGCCAGGTACGTTTGCTCAAAGCGGCGGGGATTGATGCGGTGAACATTCCGGACGGCCCCCGCGCATCTGCACGGATGGCACCCCTGGCCCTGGCACACATCGTCCAGGTCGAGACCGAGATGGACGTAATTCTGCATTACACCTGCCGTGATCGGAATATCCTCGGCATTCAATCCGATCTGCTCGGCGCCCAGGCTCTGGGGATCGACAACCTGCTGGCCATAACCGGTGACCCGCCGAAACTCGGCGACTATCCCATGGCTACCGCTGTCTACGATGTCGATTCCATCGGACTGCTGAAAATCGCCAACAACCTCAATCACTCCCTGGACTTGGCCGGAAAACCTCTGTCCAAGGGAACAGCCATGTTCCTCGGTGCCGGTTTCAATCCAGCCGCCATTGATTTGAAATTAGAATTGGATCGTCTGAACCGTAAGATCGATAATGGAGCCGAGTTCGTTATGACACAGCCCATGTTCGACCCTGACAAGTTGATGGAGGCGCTTGACGGTGCTGCCAGATTGGGAAATGAAATACCGGTTTTCGTGGGAATCCTGCCACTGGCATCATACCGAAACGCTGAGTTCTTCCACAATGAAGTCCCGGGAATGGAAATCCCCAAGCCGATACGTGAACGAATGAGGATTGCATCGGAACGTAGTAAAGAGGATGCGATGGACGAAGGGGTCGCCATCGCTCGTGAAATGCTCAGACTCGCCGCTGAACGCGTGCAAGGTGCCTATATCATGCCACCCTTCGGAAAGGTCGAGCTGGCGGTCGATACCGCGGCCATTCTACCTGGGAGACCGACCATCGAGGTAGTAAAAAGGGATTTAGCCGATTCTGGCGATGAGGATAAAGAAAGGGGATAACGAAAGCCACCTTGTAGGGGGGTGGCTTTCAGGCCCCAGGTGGGAATCGATGCGTAGGAACATTGGGGACCAATGACACACGTTCACAATTCTAATATAATTTATAATTGATATCAATACACAATGTTGAGAAGCAAAATATGGAGCCATCGGAGCCAATATAATTGTCATTATAAACGTTAAACGTCCATACCGGGCCCGGCATGGACGTTCAACAGCAAGGGTTCCTCCGCAACTGGAGGGAAGTGAAGCGGGTTGTAAGCCTCCATCCATTTAGTGGTCAGGGATACAGCAACGCTCACTACATCCTCTCTATCGGCAGCTTCACCAACTACTTGAGCTATTTATAAAGTATGCCTCGAGAGATCTCTCATATTCACTCGAAGTATCTCCGCTTCCGGATTGAATGAACTCTCCAATATCAGACAAAGTCTGGCACCAGAAACAGCCATTTTCAATGCAAGATTCGCGAGGCCAGGCAGTAAAAAAACGCGCGACCCGGAAGGCCGCGCGACAATTTATTAGAATTGACTCTGGTCAACGTACGGCTATCTGACTAACATGACTTTCTGCACCTGATCCATCTGCCCAGGTACAGTTGCCCTGATAAGGTATACGCCAGACGAAAGTCTATCATCACTGAAAGTAAACGCCTGTCGTCCCGCTGAAAATACGCCATTGCCCAACACCGCAACCTGACGACCACTGATGTCAAATACCCGCACTGATAAATCAGAGCTTTCAGGCAGGTTCACATGAATGGTTGTTGACGGATTGAACGGATTCGGATACGCTGCCTCAAGGAGATAGTCTGAAGGTATTTCAGCACTCTTTGCGCCCTGGCTTTCCGAATCTGGACTGTCAAGACCGTAAGTGTCCCATCCGAACACAATACCGCCGGTGCTAAATTCACCCTCCTTGCTGAACTCGATCTCATCATACATGCAAATCTCAGGGTAGTAGCCAAGATTGATTCGGTAAAGATAATTGCCCGGATCTGCATCCGCAGGAACAGTCTGCATGATATTACGGTACTCACGATCTTGATTCGGACGAATCAGACCGGTGAATACTGGCGAAACAATCGTCTCAACTCCGTCCGGAGCTACAAGTGATGCCCAGATGTTGCCAGTATGCGGGTTATTCAGAATATTCGTAATTAAAATATCATACGTGAAGTAACCACCTTCCGCTGGAATCAGGATAGGATATTCATGAGGTAACACATTTACAACAATAAGAGCTTCCCAGGTATTTTCATACCAGAATATGTCACCGCCATTATAGGCTGTACAGGTCAGATCAGGTACTCCATCAAGATCGAAATCGTGTGTTTCTATGTCAGTTGCGCCGTCCACAACGCCGTCCAATACCGACATGGAGAAAGACTCGGTACCGTTGTTGGTTAGCACTATGACACGATCACCCGAGTATTCACAAACAGCAATATCAACATATCCATCTTGATTAAAATCACCAGCGACACAACTCCGAGGAGCGTTTAATCCTGAGAGAACAATGTTTGAGGTAAAAGTCAAACCGTTATTCTCAAAATAGTAAACGAGGCCATCGCTGGTGCTGGTTGTTATCACATCTAAATCGTCATCACCATTGATGTCATAGATGTCAAGGTAGTGAGAATCGTTGACGTAGCCGACATAGCGGTAAGTGAAGGTACTGTTTCCATTGTTATGCCATAGTCCAACTTCGTTTTCATTGAACGCTGAGCAAACTAGGTCCAGATACCCATCTCCGTCCATATCGCGCACTTTCAAACCTGCTGCTCCATTGTACCAGGCAATATTGTCTTCGGTGAAGTTTTCCTCGCCATCGTTCCAATAGACCGTCAGATCACCACCACCAGCGCCAACAATATCGATGTCACCATCGAGGTCGAGATCGCCGAACTCCAGGTTGCGAGCGTCATAGGCATAGGTATCCAGATAATGATGGGCAAAAGTTCCGTCATTCAGATTTTCCCACCATTCATACGAATCCTGAGAAAGGTCAAAAGCCGCAAACACGTCATAGTCGCCATCTTCATCAATGTCGCATACACGCACACGTGAAGGATTTGAGACTGTTGCGATCACATGCATGCTGAAATTGAAATTAGTGTTCTCAAACCACACTATCTGTCCCGGTGAACGACCTGACGCGACAACGTCAAAATCACCATCGTTGTCAAAGTCAATCGTGTCATGGAACAACGCCCCGCCAAAGGTGTCTGACACTATGTGCTGTTCGAAATCAGCGCTGGCTGGCAGTGCGAAACCAAAGGTTAACAATGTCACGACGATGATAAAGATTCCTGCGTCTCTCACGTTATCCATTTTAATCTCCCTCGATGTGGTGGTTCATGAAGCTAGGGTAAGTAGTGTTTCTCAGTTGAGTGCCAATGTTTCTGATTCCTGATTCCTATCTGCATCAGGGCTCGACCAACTAATAAACTACTGTCCTTTAGATAGCAGTTGTAATGAACCAGAGAAATTCACCCTGTATAATCTACATTACTTCTGAGAAGAGAGTCCAATGGCAGTGCGGGTTTATTAAAATATTTTCCAACCTGCTGTCCTGACTAAGTCTTGTTGGGAATCCAGCAGACTCTTGATATTGATTGACTTATCGATGCTATTGGGAAAATTATTGAGTTGGTTGACAACTTCCGAAGCAACTCCAGGAGTCAGGAGAGTGTGACAAATGGAAACTGAATCGTCGCATCCCTTGTTCGAGATGCGACGATTTGTATTGTCTGGAGACCGCTGAAGGGAGGTTAATCACCGAGTAGTTTCCTAAATCGATCCATAGTGAAATTGCCAGCTGCCCATCTCAGCTTCATAACTGGTGAACCAGGTGCCAATGCGAATCGCAGAATCGAGGCAAGCAAGGTCAAACCAGTTGCAACAAATCCCGGCAGGAAACTCAGTGAATCCGAAGACGAGAACATTCGCTGGACACGGAGTACGTGTTCTCGTTGATCTTGAGACCAGGAATCGCTCATCGGAGAAAATGGATCATCAGAATCGCGTGTCGATTGTTTTAGCTGCGGCCAATTGTATGAGGGAACTTCAGAGCTGCGATCTTCATTCGGCAAGGATACCCTGGACGAGAATAATCCTTCAATCAACTCTTCATCTGAAATCCGAGGAGGGCGTTGATTCTCCATCTTGTCAACGACAACCATTATCCCGAAACTACCCGGATTGAAAGGAATCTCAGCAGCGAGTTCAGGAACCAGACGCTTGGCTTCCTCCTCAGAAATTCGAGTTTCATCCTGCATGGGAATGATGAGGCTGGGATTTAGAAAACGGACATTCTCCCCGAACAAGGCAACAAAATCATCAGGATGAAAATGGTTCAATTCAGCATGGTCAGCATTGGGATTACGCAAGTTGTGACGCGATAATCTCTCCCAATTCCAGGGATATGCCTCTTGTGTCGTTATCACCAGGGAGGATTTCGTTACCCGCCAGGCTTCACGGAGTGCGACAAATGGGTCACGCAAATGCTCCAGCACTTCACTAAGAACGAGTACATCCACACTGTTGTCAGCATAAGGCAGGTTGTGGATGTCCTGTGATTCTGCCGGAAGCGCAAAAAGCTCCCGCGCTCGATCACAGGCCGCTTGAGGAAGCTCTACCATCATTGACTCGTAGCCGAGCAGATCACGAGCCAACGCTGCGATGTACCCTTCCCCACCACCGAGATCCATCAGGGTCCTTCCCTCGGTCTTGTTCAACACCCGAAGAATCGAGAGGGCTATTGCCATACGGTTGGTGTGATTGCGCTCAGAAGGTTCGACTCCGAAACCATAGATCGGACGGTGAGCTTTGAATCGTTTCTCGGCAACGCCCTGAGAATATCGTTCTTCCAGCCATTGCTTGGTCTTCAGCGTGTATTCGTCCATGAATCAGTTTTCCCTTAAGATGCTGGTCTGTCATAAACTGAGCACTCAAGAGTAAATCGTCGCTCCTGGGTGAACGTGTCGTCGCCGTGAATATACACGAGATGAACAGGTCCTGTCACTGTGGAATGTCCGAGATCAAAGTACTATTTTGAGAGAGTCAGAATTAGTTGGAGGAAGATGTGTCGAAACGAATCACACGTGAAGAAGTGCTGGATTACATCAGGCAGTCGAAAGCGCGGTGGAAGCAAGACTATGGGATTATGAAAATCGCCATCTTTGGTTCGTATGCCCGAGATGAACACACTGACACCAGTGACATTGATATCATGATCGAGATGGAACCGACAACATTTGATGGCTTCATGAATCTTAAATATGAGCTGGAGGATCATTTCGGGCGGAAAGTTGATCTGGCGACACGTCCCGCGATCAAGGAACGCATGTTGCCATACATCGAGAAAGACTTGATCTATGCGTAACTAGCAGCTCTACCTCAGAGGTATTCCTCGTGAACACACGACCTAATATCTCTTCCTATACCGGTAAACAACTCTGGTTTGCATAAGGTTGGTAACCGAGGACACGCATGAACCTTCTAAATGATCGTGAATTAGCAGCTATTTTGTCTGCATTTGCTTTAGATAATATGAATACGGCATCTCTCACCTTACTGTAGCCCTCTTTCTTAGCTGCCTTTTTCATCAAATCAATTACTAGGTTTCCATCAGCCTTGTTTGGTTCTATTTTACTACGAAGAGCCTTCGATACAGTATATCTGCCTTTAATAGACGCCACTGTAGAGATATCGCTCAATAACCAATTTTCAAATGTCCTGTCTTTAATTACGAATACTGTCTGAACTCCGGAACATCTCCTGGATTTTACTGCAACCTTGTTGATTTCTTCTACCCATTTGCTAGGTGATTCAGTTCGATTCTCACGGTCTAATAGCACAATTACAATGTCCACATTCTTGCCAGTAAAAATGGGTATCTTCTTCTCAACTTCCTTGATAATCCTCACATCTGGTGACAGTGGCTGTAGATCAGCACGCAGTGTTTTCACTACTTGATTCGGAATAATTATTCGCTCTATCAGCTTTGGAAGCGCACGAAACTCTGCTTCACCATCTACCAGAAGCCCAATCTTCATTTCTCTGATTCCTCCGTATCTATTTCAGAAGGATCGGGAGGAATGGCCTTAGGTTCGGCCCCACTATCTAAATAGTCAAAAGTTGACACATCACCATTTCCCCACATCTCCCTAAAAGAAGGATCAAGCTTTGTTAGTGGTGAAACGTTAGATCCTCCATTTTGTCTCCATACTACCCATATCTCCTCGGGTTTCATGCAATTCATAACAACAGGAGAATGCGTTGTTATGATAATCTGTTTATTTTGCGAAGCCTCTCTACAAGCATCAAGTATATGCCTAATTATCCAGGGATGAATGGAGTTTTCGATCTCTTCAAGGATCAACATACTTATTCTCTGATCATAAATAGCAACTAGCAGGGCTAATGTCTGTAGAGTGCCGTCGCTGATTTCATTAGCACTCCACGCCCTTCCAAATCCCTTTTCCCTAAATTGAAGTACAAGAAGTTTATTCATTGCGTATGCGACATCTATAGACTCGAGGTTAGGTACAATAGTTCTCATCGCATTCATTATTGTTGTCCATTGCTTCTTCTCTGTTCTTTTCATAGTATCTATTACAGTAGGTAAATTAGTGCCATATCTTTCCAACTCAGCTCTTGGAGTGGGAACACCATCTTGACGTGAGCGAATTGGATTAATCTGGAATACTCTAATATTCGATAGTTCTTGTAAAACATATGAGAATGGAAACATCCAAAGAAAATGACGAGCAAGTAGCAACTCAGAAGACGATACTTTCTCAAATTGCTTTATCATAAGCATAAAATATTCATCGTTATCAGGTTTCAGTGGGCTTGGTACGTGTTTACTATTTTTGTCAACAGATAATTCTACTTTTCCATCACTATTTCTCTTTAACTGAATTATAGCTTTATCCTCTTTATTGTGCGATGCCCACAACTTTATTTCTTCTGTAATAACCCTGTACTCTGCCTTAATGGATGTACTAATTGCTTTGAACGAAAAAGTGTGTTCGAGAGTAACGGGTCCAGGTTCTTCTCCCAAAAAAGTATTAATACTGTCCTCTATATCAAACTGCGCACTTATTGATAATTCTATCGGTGATCTCGAACGGCGCACTCTGCGAAAAGAAATGTTTTCATAACCGCCCTTTTTCGCTACTGCAGCCTCTAAACCTTCTCCATAGATCTCAGACAGGAAGTCTATGCAATCTGTAATGTTAGTTTTTCCAGCGGCATTCGCACCGACAAGTGCGGTCATCTCGCCGGGAGTAATTGATATCCATCTCAGAGATTTATAGTTATTAACGCTCAGGTGAGTGATCTGCATACTAACTCCCAGAGAAGAAACGACAGGCAGGATCAAATGACCCGCCTGTCGAATATACTCTTCAAGTAGTGTGAAACAAAAGATCTGTGATGCCTTGATTACCGCCCTAACGCCTCGAGCATTGTCTGGCCGATAAGCGCCGGAGTCTCGGAAACAAAGATCCCCGCGTTTTTCAACGCTTCCTTCTTGTCCGCAGCTGTGCCCTTGCCGCCGCTGATGATCGCGCCAGCATGGCCCATCCGACGTCCCGGAGGAGCCGTCGCGCCTGCGATGAACGACACCACCGGCTTCCGGAAATGTTCCTGGATATAGGCCGCAGCCATCTCTTCCGCGTTGCCGCCGATCTCACCGATCAAGACAACACCTTCAGTGTCAGGATCAGCGTTGAACAACTTCAGAGCGTCGGTGAAGTTCGTGCCGATGATCGGGTCGCCGCCGATACCAATAGCGGTCGATTGACCGAGACCCGCAGCAACCAGCTGATGCACGGCTTCATAGGTCAACGTCCCGGAACGGCTGATCAGGCCAATGGTACCTGGTTTATGAATGAACGCCGGCATGATGCCAACCTTCGCTTCGCCTGGGGTGATCACGCCCGGACAGTTCGGGCCGACCAAACGTGTTTTCGACAGCTCCAGCTTGCGATGAACCTTGAGCATCTCCGCTGCCGGAATGCCCTCGGTGATGCAGATGACGAGGTCGATCTCGGCATCAATGGCTTCCATGATTCCATCACCTGCGAACGGTGGCGGCACAAAAATCACGGAACAATTCGCGCCCGTCTCTTCGACTGCCTCGGCGACGCTGTTGAATACCGGACGTTTGAGGTGCATGGTGCCACCCTTGCCCGGAGTTACGCCGGAGACCACGTTGGTTCCGTACTCAATCATCTGCGCTGCGTGAAACGATCCTTCGCTGCCAGTGAAGCCCTGCACCACTACGCGTGTATCCTTGTTTACGAGAATACTCATTTTTCCCTCATTCTCCTTGCTGGAGTGTATCTCGTTCTTTTTTTCTCGAAAGAGTTATGAAGTTCAGCAACTTCCTGTCTAACTCATCTATATTTATAACCTTCACCTTCTTTCCCATTTCCTCAATGGTGATATCTTCAAGAAGGAGAGCAATCCCTTCATCTAAAAACGACACAGATGCGATCTCCATTCCACCGAAGTCAACAATTACAGATTCCTGGCTATTAGCAAGAGTATCGAGGATCTTCCTACGAAGTTTTCTACCATCTTTCCGAGATGACACGGATGTTCCAACTAAACTTTTAACTTTTATGAGCATCAGAAAATAGCCTCGGCTTCATCCATGTAATCGTCCATGAGAAAAACAAATTTTTTATTGATTTTAAGTTCTATATTCACAATTGTTCCCTTGAAATGCGTTTTTAACCGTTTTGTGCTAACTGACTCGTCTGGATGATATTGTACTACGTAATTGCCAGACAGGAGACTTAGTGTTCCACCGTTGTCTCTGACAAGTTGTTTCAAAAGCCATAGACCCCAACCTCTCAGGTCCTCAGTACCCGTAACCTGATAATCAGTGGATAATTTCAAGAGTTCCAGCTCGCTCTTGATTCCTCTATATTTGGGGTTCCTCCGTAGACTTGCTGGTATCCCTAAACCTCTATCTAATATGCATATTCTAATTCTTTTTCTCGTTCTAATCACGTTTGCAGAAACTACTGCTAGATCATTCCCTTTTGTATGAACATCAACATTATCAGTACATTCTTTTAATGATAGGTAGACTAGTTTTCTTAGATCATTTTCAAGCGGCATTGCTCCAGCAATTAGGGATAGTATCTGCTCAGGTATATTGGGAAGATATTTCTTACGCATCTCTGTGTCACGAAATGGAAATATTGGCAAAGCACTTACAGTCTCTCTCTTCAATTCGATTTTCTTCTCAAAAAAACCATCAAGTCTCAAGTAATGAAACTGGTGCAATGCATTTGGTCTAACCGGGTACCTACATACAACGCTAGCCCCATTATCCTGAAGCTCGTATGCGGCAGCGAGTATCACATTTGCTGCAAATGGGCGTAGATATGCCATACGAGAGAGATCCAGTTCGTAGACATCAGCATCCATTTGCAGCGCTTCCACCCAAGGCCGAAGTACCCGATCAGGATATCCGATTCTTGGGTTCGTGCCGAAATCCAATATGTGACGGCTTTCGCTCACTTCGCAGCTGCGACGACTTTCTCGGCCGCATCCTTCAGATCAGTCGCGACGATGAACTCGAGCGGCGCGTTGTTCAACATCTCCGAAGCCTGCTCAGCGTTCGTACCCTCGAGACGTACGACCACCGGAACATTCACCGAAACTTCGTCACCCGTCAAAGCATCAATGATGCCCTGAGCGACACGGTCACAACGTACAATCCCGCCGAATATGTTGATCAGCACGGCTTTGACATTCGTATCCTTGAGGATGATGCGGAAGGCGTTGCGGACTGATTCCGCATTCGCTGTGCCGCCCACATCGAGGAAGTTCGCCGGATCGCCACCGCTGAACTTGATGATGTCCATGGTCGCCATCGCCAGACCAGCACCGTTGACCATGCAGCCGACCGATCCATCCAGCTTGATGAAGTTCAGATCGAACTCGCTGGCTTCAACTTCGGCAGCGTCTTCTTCGTCCAGGTCACGCCAGGCGGCGATGTCCTTGTGACGATACATAGCGTTGTCGTCGAAGTTCATCTTGGCATCCACCGCGATGATGTCGCCCTCTTCGGTCAACACCAGCGGATTGATCTCGGCCAGGGTAGCGTCTGATTCGGTATAAGCCTTATACAGACTCATGAAGAAACTGGCGGCCTTGCGAACAGCCTTGCCTTCAAGACCTAATGCGAATGCCAGACGAGTCGCTTCAAATGGTTGCAGACCGAATGCAGGATCAATCGCAGCCTTGACGATCTTATCCGGAGTCTCAGCCGCGACCTTCTCGATCTCCATCCCGCCTTCGGTGCTGACCATGAAGGTGTCACGCACCTTCTCACGGTCGAGGGTCAGGCCGGCGTAGAATTCCTTCGCGATGTTGGAACCCTTTTCCACCCAGACTTTCTTCACCTTCTGTCCCTCAGGGCCGGTCTGGTGAGTCACCAACTGCATGCCGAGGATAGCCTCGCCCGCCGCACGCGCTTCTTCCGGGCTCTTGACGACTTTCACACCACCGCCCTTACCGCGACCGCCAGCATGAATCTGAGCCTTAACTACCACCACCCCGCCCAGTTCACGCGCGATCTGTTCCACCTCTTCCGGCGTTTCGGCGACCTTGCCCTCTGGCACCAGAACACCGTATTGGCGAAGCAGTTCCTTCGCCTGATACTCATGAATCTTCATCCCATCCCTCGCGTTTGAGATTTCTACGCTACAGAGCCAGAAATTTGTCGTTTGGCTGAGACTACGTAAGGAGTGTAGTGAATGCAAGGAGAGGAGAGAATTGAACCGGTTTCCTCGATGACACATCAGGTGATGGCGGGCGTTTTTGTTATCAATTGGAAGTCAAGAAAAACGCCCCCGAATTCGGGGGCGTTTGCTATGTATTCAGCGTTGAAATGACAAACATCTACTGCCGTGCGTCCGCCTCTTCCTGGTTCGCGAGA
>CAJVXH010000034.1 GCA_913009835.1 uncultured bacterium | reverse complement strand
TTGTGTGATAGATGTGCTTGCTACTTTAATATATGCTTTTATCTCTTTCATTTTTTTTTTTAATGATACGGCGAACACCGAGATCTACACTCTTTCCCTACACGACGCTCTTCCGATCTCATACAGACTCATCCCGAGATCACTTCAGCAACATCCTGGCATCCGGTGCCAGCACCAGCCACCCTCGGTTGATGATGCCCATTGATTTGACAGGTAGTTGCCAGCCACCAAAGGGCGTGTTGCGTCCCTTGCTCAGGAAACGTTTGGCGTCCACCATCCACACAGCGTCTGGATCAATCATGGTCAGGTCGGCGTATGCACCTGCCTTAATCGTGGCTTTAGGCATTTCCATGATTTCCCGTGGCTGAATAGACAGCAGTTTGATCAACTGATTCCAGTCGGGTTTGTCACCGCCGAACTCTTTCGCCAGCACGCCGAGACTAGTCTCCAGGCCGACGACGCCGTCTGGAACCGTGGAATATTCGACCAGACACTCTTCACCGGTCAATGGCATGTGATCGGAGGCGATGGCGTCGATGGTGCCGTCCGCGACAGCGGCGATCAGCGCTTCCCGGTCGCTCTCACTACCCAGTGGTGGCGATGTTTTGTAGTTGCCGTCGAAGGTTTCACAGGCTTCATCGGTCAGCGCGAGATAGTGCGGGGTGGTGTCGCAGGTGACCTTGACTCCACGTTCTCGTGCCCAGCGAATAAGGTCGATTGTTTCGGTGCTGCTGATGGCTTCGAGGTGCAGTTTCCCGCCAGTGTACATTGCGAGAAGTAGCAGTTTCGCAGCGCCCATGGATTCGGCGATTGACGGCCACGGCTTCTGGCCGAGGCGGGTGGATACTGGCCCTTCACGTACGATCCCGCCAGCTGCCAGGCTGGCTTCCTGTGTACGGCTGGAGATGGTGAGCGCGTGCAACTTCATGTAATCGAGGGCGCGCCGCATGATCTCGGGGCTCGCGGCTGGACGTCCGGTGTCGGAAAAGACTCGCACTCCGGCATGGTAAATGTCGTCGATGTCGGTGAGACGACGTCCTTCATCGTCCCTTGTCACTGCCGCTACGGGTTGCACGAAAACGGGCGATCCGCTGGTCTGATCCTGAATCCACTTGACGATGCCAGCGTTATCGATGTACGGGTCGGTGTCTGGGGTAATCGCAACGCCGGTGTATCCACCCGCTGCCGCAGCACATATGCCGGTGGTCAGAGTCTCGCGGTCTTCCCGTCCCGGTTGCCCGAAATGCGCGTGCATGTCCTGAAATCCGGGGACGATGATTTTACCACGCATGTCGATTGTGACATGTTCTTTCAGCTCGTCACGTTCGATCTCACCGATTTGTATAATCTTACCACGTTCGATGAAAATGTCTGCTGTCTGATCCAGTCCCAGCGCCGGATCGATAATACGTGCGCCAGACAGCAGGATGTTTTGATTGCGCTGGACAGCCCAGTCATGTCCGCGCAAGAGGTCGGCACCTTTTTTAGATCGCCAACTCATTTTTCACCTCCCGCGATCAGGTAGAGAATTGCCATACGCACTGCAACGCCGTTGGTCACCTGTTTCAGGATGAGGCTATGTGGTCCATCCGCGACGTCGGCATCCAGTTCCAGCCCGCGATTGATCGGGCCGGGGTGGAGGATTGTTATGGGTTTGTGTGAGGCGGCGAGTCGTTCGGAAGTCACTCCGAAGGTCTGATGATACTCGCGAACTGAGGGGAAAAGTCCCGAGTCCTGACGTTCCATCTGGATACGCAGCACATTCAGAACATCCGACTTGGCGATGGCTTCGTTGATGTCGTAGTAGACTTTCACGCCCAGGTCTTCGATGTCACGTGGGATCAGGGTTGGGGGTCCGCAAACTGCGACTTGCGCACCCATTGTTGTGAGGCCGTAGATATTTGACAAGGCGACCCGGCTGTGTGCAATGTCACCAACCAGGGTCACTCGCAACTTGTTGAAATCGCCGTAGACTTCACGCAGGGTCATCAAGTCCAGTAGTGCCTGGGTGGGGTGCTCGTGGGCACCATCGCCAGCGTTGATAACCTTGGAATCACAATACTTGGTCAGCAGGGTGTGCGCGCCAGGAAGCGGATGCCGCATGACCACGAGGTCAATCTTCATGGCTTCCAGGTTGCGGATAGTATCAATCAACGTCTCGCCTTTATTGACGGAAGAAGCTGAGGCGGAGAAGTTGACCACATCCGCGCTCAGGCGTTTTTCCGCGAGCTCGAAGCTGATGCGGGTTCGGGTTGAGTTTTCGAAGAAAGCGTTTACCACTGTTACATGACGTAACGTGGGTACTTTTGGAATCGGACGATTCAGGATTTCTTTGAAGGCGACCGCAGAATCGAGAATTGCCGTAATGTCTTCCGCGGGGGTATCCCGTAGTCCTAGAAGGTGAGAGGATTTCAGTGCCATGCGTCCTCTCCTTTATGCCTCAGGTTCCTGGAATCACTGTTAGAATCAGCATTAGCTGTCAGCAGAGTTTTAGTCATCTCGCCTACCTCCACGAAGGAGGACGACTTCATCGACGCCGTCCGCTTCCTTCATGTGGACTTGGACGTTCTCGCTACTGGCGGTGGGGATGTTCTTTCCGACGAAATCGGCTTTGATTGGGAGTTCACGGTGTCCGCGATCGACGAGGACGACCAGTTGTACGCGTGATGGTCTACCGTAGGCCATCAGGGCGTCCAATGCGGCCCGGGATGTGCGTCCGGTGTAGAGGACATCGTCCACCAGCAGGACGGTGCTGTTGTCGATCTCGAATGGGATCTCAGTAACTTGCATCCCCGGCCCGACTTTCCGTGAACGAAAATCATCGCGATACATGGTAACATCGAGCACTCCAGCATCCATCTCGCTTCCGGAAATTTTGCTCATTTCCTTCGCGATCCGATTGGCGACATACACACCTCGAGTTCTGATACCCACGATTCCCAGATTTTCAACACCGCGGTTACGTTCGATGATCTCATGTGCGAGCCGAGCGATAGATCTCTGGATGTCCATTTCGTCCAGCAGGCGGACTTCCATCTCTGCCATCTAATCCTCCTCGATGGTGGGCATAAAAAACGCGCTATCCTCAGGGGACGCGCATCGGCAGGCAACTCGCGGGTGTGAGCTATTCGCACACACTTCGGGTCAGGTACGGGCTCGGTGGACGTCCCTTCCACGCCTCTCCGGACGTGAATTAAAGGGTCTGCGGCGAAGATAATGGTTGATCCGGCTGAGGACAAGATGCTAATAGCCTATTGTGATTGGGATAGCAGAAGAGTTCGTTGTTAACGATTAAATAGTCAGGAGTTCATGTGCTTTGCAGCCGCCTCTCGTCCTCGTCGGCAAACATGAGGCCAGACCCCGAACGCTTTAGCGCGGAGATCATTTAAATTGCCGTTATTGCGGATTGTGAAGTCACTTCGACGGCTTTTTGTTTCGGCCGGAATCTGCATCCGGTATCGCTGCCTAATCTCTTCCACGCTCAGATTCATCCGAGCGGCGGCGCGTTGCGCCCCAATGTGAGGTTCAGCAATCACTGCGACAATCACATCATACCTGTCCTGATCATTCCATTCGTAGATCATCGCAGCATCAACGAGGGCAATAAAACCCTCCTGTAGTGATGTCTCTATCTGAGATTGCAGACGTTCACGTATGTATGGCCAGATAGCGGAATTGAGATCGTCGCGAGCGACCTCATCGGAGAAAACCATGCGCCCGAGCTCTGAACGTTCCAGCGTTCCACTGGGGAAAAGATTGTCGCCAAAACGTTCTTTCAGCCAATCGCGAAACTCTTCCGACTCTTCAACGACCTCACGTCCGATGGCATCACCTTCGATTACTCGAACGTTGTATCGTTCCCACAGTTGGGCGACAGTGGATTTCCCACTCCCGATGTTTCCGGTGATACCGAGTATGAAGGGGTCGGATTTGTCTTTCATGTATGGGCATTCTCAATCTGCTCTGCAAGTACGAGCAGATCATTGTCATCCGGATTGGTCTGACGCATGCGGGCGAGCATAGCACGTGCGTGATCGATTTTGCCCTGTCCCAATTGCAGCTTGATCAGTGTCTTGGAAACCGGACCTCGGTATTCCTCGGGCGGTGTTTCATCTTTGCGGGATGCCTGGGGAGGTGGTTGAATGCGTTGCCGTGGTGGACGCGGCGGCGGACTCTTTCTCACCGGTGCTGCCGGTTTAACAGCCTCGGGTGCCATCGTTTTGACAACTTCAGTATGGGCTACAGAGGGGGCTGTCTCAACTGTTGATTCTGCGGATCGTAATACCGGCGGAGGAGTTGCAGGACGTTCTGTCTTCGCCTGTTTTCCTGCGTCGGGTGGGTTAGCTGTTGGTTTCTCTACCACAGATTTCTCAGCAATGGGAGGTTCGCCATAGGGGCGGAAGTCACTCTTCTGAGTCACCGCATCCTGTTCAGACGCGATCGGCTTATCGCGAAGTTCTGCATTCTGTTCCAGAGTGTGGTCCTGTTTGTCAGAATCCAATATCTCAGGTTCTGGCTCCGAAGATGTCGCTGGCTGAATGTTATGAGGAGTATCAGCGACGATGTTTCCTGAACTTTTGATTTCCTCCGACGGAATAGCTTCGGCACTATCCTCTTCGGGATTGGCGGCATATTTCCCAATCTCGACAGGTTGCTGGCTACCGGGTCTGGCGCGACGTTTATCGGTGAATTGAGCGATCAGATCTGTCAGATCCTCCTCTTGAGGAGGGGGCTTCATTACTTGTGGCTCGTCGGAATACTGTGGTTTGAATGGTTTGGGTTTTGGCGGTGCAGGCTTCTTTGGCTCGGGCATCTGGGAAGATATTTGGGAATTGGTTGATTCAGGCTGATCAGTCGTATCTACGGCATTCTCACTCTGCACTTCCGTCGCCAATTCGGATGAAACTCCTTCCTGAACTGACTCAGCCGGAGCGAGGCTCTCATTTTCTTTTAGCTCAACATCCACATCCTTTGCTTTGATAGCATCTTCAGCAACAATTTCTTCCGGTTCAGGGGGATTTGATCCCGCTGTTGAACCAGATTTGAAGGATTCCAGCAGGGCGTTCAGATCATCCTGATTCAATGGACTGGAAGAGGCATTTTCTTCAGGGTCGGTCTCAGGTGTCGAGAGTGTTTGCTCAGTCGTATCTTCACCAGAATCGGCTATGGCCTGATCTTCAACTACGCTATCCTCTTCGATTACAGTCTCTTCATTCTCAGCTGACTCTATGGTCTCAGCAGCCTCTGTCCGCTCATTTTCTGCTGACAAACTCGGATTGACACTCCCTGCCTTGAATGATGCCAACAACGAATCCAGATCACTCTGGCCCATCTGGCCTGTGCTCACATCTTTCTGTTTATCTGGTTCCCTGACATCGGATTTTGTCGTGGTGCTGGATTGCGTATCGACGGGAGATTCTGTTTCGCCTGATTTGAATGAGGCGAGAAGCGCGTCCAGATCGCCCTGGTCCATCGGAACTGAACTCTCACTCACCTGAGTTTCAGGTTGTTTTGCTGTGCTGGCTTCCTGAACTACAGGTGGTTCCGATTCAGTGTCGCTGGAGGATTGCTGAGATTTCGCACTGCCTGAATTGAATGGCGCTAATAGTGCATCCAAGTCACTCTGGTCCATCTGGCCAGAATTTTCACTCTCCGGAGCTTCCGGTTCTGCCGGAGGTTCTGGTTCTGATGAGTCGGCATCAGTTTCTTCGGGTGGATCCGGCTCTGCTTTGAGGGGGGGTGATTCAGTGCTCACATTTTCGGGAGTTTCTTCAGTTGGTTCTTCTGATCCCGCAAATGTTATGTTTCCTTCCAGATCCGGCGCCTCTACAAATGGCAGTGTGTCTGATTTCAGCTCGTTCAGAATGTATTCAAAATCAGTGACATCTTCCGTGGACTGTCCACCCTGTGCCAAGGCATGCTGCATGGGAGTAAGAGCAACTTCTTCTTCAATGACTTCTTCCAGAACCTCTACAGCGAGTTCTTCCTCTATCTCTTCATTTTTAACTTCAAGACTAGCTGATTCTTCTTTCTCGGTAGTTAGTTCGTCTTCAGTTTCGTCAACGATCTCCAGCTCTTCATCCACATAGGCATTTGAGATATCCTCGGTGGGGAAATCTGTCACAGCCTGAGTGGAATCAGGGGTATTAACTGATTGTGGTTCAATAGCATCTTCAGGTATCGGTTCAGTTTGATTCTCGGTTGTGGAATCTGTCGATTCCTGCTCTGACAATTCGGTTGGATCTTCAATTTCACCCTCAGCCGCATTAGCCGGCAAGCGTGAAACAATCTGTGTGACCAGGGATTCATCGACATCGGGGGTGAACTGTTTTGGCAAATGGGGGCGGACGGGTAAAACTCCGAGTTCTTCGCATACAGCTCGTGACAGTCCGCCAATTTCGGTAAAGTCTCCTGCATGCCATTCATCATTCCACTGGTGTTCTTCGCCCAGCAGATCACTCATGGATTTGTCAATTAGCTCCAACTGTCTTTTCTTGATCCCTTCATCCAGCGGACTCAGTTCATAGAGGCGGGAGTGTGCGTTATAGATTTGATCTGTACGACCCATCTTCTCTAGCAGATCGATGTATGCCTTCCGTGCTCGACTGTTGAGCGGATCAATACGAAGAGTTTCCTCGAATTCCTGCAGGGCAGACTCATATTTACCCATAAGTACGTCCGTCTGCGCCAGCATCATATGGGCAGTGGGATTGTCTGGATCTTCCAGCAATCCCTCGGTGAGGCGTATCTTGGCGCTGTTTAACTTGCCCATTTTCAATTCCAGGCTGGCAAGCCTGACGTAAAGGACAGGGTTACGCTTCGCCATTTTCTTCAGACGCTTGTACTCTTGCTTTTGACTCTTCATGACCTGGGCTTCTGGTGGTTGGAAACAATCAACAAGTTACAAATCTGAACCCGGCTTCGGGGAAGTAATCACGACTCCTGACAAAATATTTTCTCCAACGGTGAGCCGGTATCTGGCAAGTGCAACGTTATGATCCATTATCGCTCTACTGGTGCTTATGCGGATGCGATTTACTGAATTCTGGGCGTCTATCCATTCTCTGGCGGTGATTTGACCGTTAACGAACCGCTGTCTACTTATATCGAACGATTTCTCCGCTATCTCGAGTGAGGAGAGAGAGATCTCGTATCGTCTGCGAGACTCATTTAATGATCTTACCGCGGTTCTCACCTCAAGCACGAGACCTTTTTCCGCCTGTGTAGCATCGAACCTCGCGCGTCTCAAGGCCAATTGTGCAGTTTGTACATCGATGTTTTTGCGACCGCCGCTGAACAACGGGATGTTAACGTTAACCGCGAACCCGCGGTTGACCGCATAATCTTGGTATTTGTCTGATAACGAGCTCTCGAAATTGTCCGCTCGCAAGTCGAGGTTGTAGAAGGCTGTCAGCTGTCCACCGATTTTCCATGGACGACGTGTGTTTTTAAGCCCCAGCTCAGCCTGATCAACGGCGATGTTGGCCATTCGTATATCATTTCGGAGCTGCAGCGCCATCTCAATGGCATCATCCAGGGATACTTCAGTTTTTTCGAAGCTGGGGTCGCCAACGATGCGTATTGCTCTGTCCAGCGGTATGCCGATCAAGTCGCGGAAACGGTCAAGCTGACCGTCATAGTTAGCCTGTGCACTGAGCAGCTCAGTCTCCACCCGTGCGGCTTCCACCGCCATCTGCAGAGCTTCCACTTCCGGGATCAACCCGGCTTCATATTTTCTTTCGGCCAGGCTGGCTGTCTCCTGATTGGCAGACAAATCAGCGCTAGTTATCTCCAGTTCACGCCAGCTGGCGAGTAAACCGTAATATGCTTCAAGCACATTAAATACGAGTCCACGTTGTGATTGCAGGGCGTTTAATCGAGCTCGTTCATAGACGAGCTCCGCCTGCTCTTTGGCGTAGCGTCGCAGATTCCCCCGCAGCAATTCCTGGCTGAAATTGACGCGATAGGTCGAGCTGTATTCGACATCGTTCTCATCTCCAGTTAGATCATTGGAGTAGAATCGACGGTAGAGGACGGATTCGAGTCGAATCTGTCCTCCGGTGGGGAGGGGCTGATCAATACCTAACTGGCCCTGCATGCGCTCGTTTTCAATTTCTATCCACTGACGGACAGTCTGTCCCTGATCGGGGCTATACACCAATTGTTCATTCAGAGACTGTGAGAGCGACGGAGAGAGTAAGTCAATGTCGAATTGTGGGGAATACATGTCGATTGCAGCAGATCGGAATGAGAGGTAACTCTGATCAATGGAATTCTGGCTGTAGAATGCATCGGGTGATTCTCCCAGTGCAATCGCTACCGCCTTGTACAGGTCGAGTTCGAGGGTGTCGGAATCGGCAGTTTCTGCGCTGACTGCCGCAGAGACCAGACAGCTCAATGCCAGCAATAGCAGAACAAAGGTGAGTCTACTGTTGAAGTTTGTGACGCTGCGAATCATTTGTCTGCTCGTTATGGTTCAGTTGAGAGGACCAGATTACTCGTACCGGAGCGCGTTTATAACATCGAGTTCGGCAGCTTTTTTAGCTGGCCACCATCCGAACACTATCCCTACCGTGGCAGATACGACGAATGCGAGTATCACCGCCATAGGACCTATTGCGGTGTTCCATCCGGCGAACTGGGTAATACCCCACGCCATCAGTATACCAATCACAACTCCGGCAATTCCCCCGATCAGCGAGAGGAGGATTGCCTCCAGAAGGAACTGGGACACGACATCGGATCTTCTGGCTCCCATCGCACGCCGGATACCGATTTCCCTAGTCCGTTCAACCACATTAGAGAGCATGATATTCATGATTCCGATTCCACCAACGAGCAGTGAAATCGAGGCTATCGCTCCCATCACGATGTTGAAGATGCGTTGTGTCTGCTTCGATTGCTCGAGCAATTCAACTGGGACGATGATCTGAAAATCTTCCGCCTTGCGATGTCGCCGGCTGATGATTCTTTCGGCTGCATTGGCTACACTGCGGACCTTGTTTTCATTCGGAATATTTATAACAACCGCTTCCAGGGGACTCTCGGTTTTTTTCACCGCGAAGCGGGCGTTCAATGTGCTCAGTGGGATATAGACATCATCGCTCATGTCTGGCAAATCCAGCCCAGCGGAAGTAAAACCTCCGAGCGGGGGTTCAATCACTCCAATTATGGTGAACCAAGATTTTTTAACCTTGACTTGTTGCCCGAGTGGATTACTTAGCGGGAAAAGTTCTCGGCGCAGAGTTTCGGTTATAACACCAACCGGGGCGCGTGAATTGACGTCATCGTCGCTGATGAATCTTCCTGCGATCAACCGTATGTGGAACACGGTCTGGAATTCAGGGGAAGTGCCAACGATTCCAGAACCTCCCTCGACAGGAAAATGAACTTTCTCTTCCACGCGTCGGATGGGCACGACGGCACCTGCGTCAGTGAGCAGATCACGTATGGCTTGAGCGTCCTCGAGGGTCAACCAATTCGGGTTGGTACGTCGATTCTCCAGTAATAGATCCGTATCCTCCGGCTCCAATATTGAGACAATGATGTTATTCACACCGAGGCTTTGAATGGCATCAAGGATTTCACTCTGAGCACCGGCGCTGATCGAAGTCATGGAGATCACAGCTGCGACGCCGAAAATGATGCCCAGTGTTGTTAGGAAGCTGCGTAATTTCTGGGCGAGTAAGGCATCAATCCCAATGCGGAAGTTTTCCGCCAGGGTTACCGTTCTACCACCAAGTCCGAGGAACTGGGGAAGGGTGGTCATGAATCATTGCCGCCGTTCATAATTGTGGGTGCGCCATTCTTGGGTTCTTCAATGCCTGACCATGTTGAGCTATCAAAGCTGGTGTTGGGATCCACCAGGCTGACACGATCATCTTCATCGAGTCCGGATAGTACCACGACGAAGTTGTCATTACGCATACCCAATTCCACCTGAGTTCTCCTGAAGCCAGCGTTTGATCGATAGACAATGGGATTCCCCTCAAAGGTGAATACCGCATCGAGAGGGATGAACAATGTGTCGGCAATTTCATTGACGATGATGGTGGCTGATACTGTCATTCCCGGCTTCAGAATTTCATCCGCCTCATCGAGTTGAATCTTCACGTCGAATATTTTAACCTCAGCCTCGCTCTCCTCGTCCTCACGTCCGAGCCCAGCGACATCAATGACGATACCCGTATAAACGTGATCCGGGAAAGCGTCCGGAACGATTGTGGTTCTCTGTCCGACTTCAACCTGTGAGACATCAACTTCATTTACGGAAGTTTCGATGACCATCTCGGACAGGTCAGGCAATTCCACAAGAGCCTGACGCCGCCATGGTGTATCTCCGACGCGCAGCTCAGCCATGTTTGAGCCATTCCAGAGTTTCATGTAAACCACGAGGCCCGGCTGGGGAGCCAGAATGGTTAATTCTCCCAGATTGTTGAGTTCTTCTTCCAGGCTTATTTCAGCCTGTTTAACGTTCAATTCGATTGTCCTGAGATCAGCTCGGTTGATTATAATCTGTTGTTTAATGTGTTCTTCAGCCTGTTCCACATCTCTCAGCGACTGCCGACTTGCGATTGTCTGTTCTTCCTTGTCGATTTCCGATTCAAATTGCATACGTTCCAGACGAAGTTGAGCCAGCCGGTAATTGTCTCTGACAGATTTCAGCCGGGCTTCAAGATCGGCCATCGCACTGGCTTGAGTTGAGAGGGTTTTCTGACGGTTTGCTTCAGCGGCTTCCAGTTTGTTTCGACTTTCTTCTATGCGTTGCTGAACCTCTGTGCCGTCAAAGACGACCAGGGTATCGCCTTCCTCAACATGAGATCCCTTCTCAGCGAGCCACAGTACCTGGAGGTTAGTACGCACACTTGGTGATCTGACTACCACCGAGTTTTTTGCACCCAACTCACCAGTTTCTGTGATGGAAACAATGAAATCGCCGCGCTTAACGGGATAATCGGGTAAACTGGAGCTGGATCCCCGGTTTCCCGAGATAATGAAGTAGAGAATGATCACTACTGCTATGGAGGCGATCAATCCAAAACGTCCGGACGGCTTTTTCAACATGGTTGCTATGTTCATTCTTTGGCCTGTTGCCTGAAAATGCGTGTGGATCTCGATCAATATAAGTTATTGTACCGATCCACAGCGGTGAAAACCAGAAGAACCGTTGGGATGGAGTCGGAAATCCGTTCTTCGGGTAGATAGCTGAATTAACAAAATCTAAGAAAATGCACTGTGTGTATCAGTGTGTTGACAAACCCCTGTATTGGTCACAGGGTGTCATTTTGAAGCCGTCGTCTGTTTGACGGCTGAAAAAGATCGAACTTATAAACCGTTGGAAAAGCACGATCTTTCCTTCACTGCGTTCAGGACATGCTTCCTTCGCTTTGCGAAATTCAGAATGACACGTGTCGTATTCTGACGCTGGGAAACCATTCGTTGATTTGTCAGCAGTCTGATACAACTTTGTGTATTAGACATTCTGCTGCGGTTGATGGTGACACTGCCTGCCAGAATTCACTCCAGGAGACAGCAGAATGTTTCAGGCAGAAGACAATAAATAATAACATCACTCTTTATCCAGACCGTTGATATACCATTTATATTCTTGATTTTGGTAGCAAATATGGTGTAGTCGACTATGATATACTGTTGGAATCAGCTAAGGCTGAACATTTTTCGTTCACGAGTAAAATATTCGTGTTTTATATAGATTCGGATTCTCAATTGCTAAACCTTATCTTTGCAATATCTGTAAGCAACAGTGGTTACCGAAACTCACCAGACATTAAGGTAATACAATGATGAAGACTGGGCTGTATTTGACGATAATCATTATTCTATTTGCCAGCTCCGCTATCGCGCAGTTGATAGAGGTTGATACCAATTTCTACACTGCCCCGGTTGATTTGAATCTGGAACTCGAGGTTGCTGGCCCGGTGGAAAATGTGATCCTTTTAATTGGTGATGGGATGGGCTTGTCTCACTTCACAGCTGCCCAATATACGGCTGTGGGTCCTGAAGGCAGATTATACATGCAGACCATGCCCGCGACCGGGTTGATGTCGGTATATTCAAATGATCGATTGATTACCGATTCAGCTGCTTCAGGTACTGCAATTGCGACTGGATATAAAACCAACAACGGTGTGATTTCCATCAGCCCGGATAGCGTCGAGGTCCAGACTATCCTGGAAGCCGCCCATGACAAGGGCCTGGCTACCGGATTGGTTGCCACATCCACCATCACTCATGCTACTCCGGCAGTATTCGCAGCTCACCAAGGCTCTCGTGGTAATGAAGCAGCTATTGCGGTAGATATGTCCACGGCGGGAGTTGACGTCCTCCTCGGCTCAGGGTGGAAGCACTGGATTCCCGCCCCGGCGGGCACACGTCAGGATGGTCGCAATCTCATAAATGAAATGCAGGATGTCGGTTATACAATCGCCCATACGAAAGAGGAGATGCTGTCCGTAGACACAACTCCGGTTATCGGATTATATGGACGCGGAGCATTAGCAATAGACGATACCGAACCATCCCTGGCTGAGCTTACTGCAAAGGCGATCGAACTTCTCTCTCGCGATGCGGATGGTTTCTTCCTGATGGTTGAAGGCAGTCAGATTGACTGGGAAGGGCACGCGAACGACCAGAATGAGCTGGTTCGCAAGGTGTTGTTATTTGATCTAGCGGTTGCGGAAGCGTTGCAATTTGCAGTTGAGCATGGAAACACGCTGGTGCTGGTAACGGCGGATCATGAGACGGGTGGGATGACGCTTACCCAGGGAAGTCTTGATGGTTCGCGGGTTGTTGTCCAGTTTGCGACTACCAAGCATACTGCAACGCCGGTGATCGTCTTCGCGTATGGCCCAGACGCCATTCAGTTCACGGGATTGTATGACAACACTGACCTGGCTGTGAAGATGGGTGAGGCGTTGAATCTGAACGCCTTTCTGAATGGAATACACTAGTCTGGCAGTGCTCAGATCTTTATGTGAACGAAGCCCTCGCGTGCATATGCGCGAAGGGGATTATCCCTCTCTGACGTATTATATTCAGCACGTCCCGTTCACCAACGACCAACACCACAGCTCATGCCAAACGCTCTGATCTCAACCGACGCCGGCATCCTGTTCATTCTAGCCGCCAACGCTTCCCTGTGGTTCTTCCTCGAAAAACGTACCGGCTGGAAGATGTTCAACTTCGTACCACCTTTGATCTTCGTGTACGTGCTGCCCGCAGTTTTTTCCAATACCGGACTCATCAGCAATACCAGCGGCGTCTATGACTGGATGGGCTCAAACGTTCTCCCCATGTTCCTGGTCCTGCTACTCCTGAACGTTGATATCAAGGCGACGATCAAGGTGATGGGGAAGGGGGTGTGGGTGATGCTGATTGGCACGCTTGGTGTCGTGATCGGTGCCCCTCTCGGCTACATGGTTGTCAGCAACTGGTTATCGCCGGACTCCTGGATGGGCTACGCGATTCTATCTGGATCGTGGATCGGCGGCACGGGCAATATGGCGGCTGTTCAGAACGCCATCGACCCGACCGGAGAGGCGACTGGTTCGCTGTTCGGGCTGGCGGTCATAGCGGATAACGTGGTATACCTGGTGTGGTTGCCGTTGCTGCTGAACATGAAACGTCTGGCGCCCATTTTCAACAAGTTTACCGGGGTGACCGACGAACACCTGAGCAACATGAAAAAAGCCGCCGACGAGATGATTGTCGAGAAGGGCAAGCCGGCCATGCGTGATTATCTGTATCTCATCATGCTTGGGATGGGGGTGACCTGGCTGAGTGTGATGTTGTCCGAGCTGCTGCCGACATTTGATAATTCGACTGGATTCGTGGCGGAAGTGCTGGGTCCAGCGTTGCAGCCGAGTACCTACAAGATTCTGCTGGTGACAACGTTCGGTATCTTACTTTCGTTCAGCCCGGCTCGGAAGATTCCGGGTTCGCACGCAATCGCGATGGCTCTGGTGTATCTTTTCGTCAGCCGCATGGGCGCGAAGACTGATCTGGCTGGTTTGAGCGGGGAAGCGATACCATTTGTGGTCGGCGCGTATGTCTGGATCTTCATACACGGCGCGTTCATCCTGGGTGCGGCGAAAGTGTTCAAGATTGACGTGCACACCGCAGCGATAGCCTCGGCGGCGAATATCGGCGGTGCGGCTTCAGCTCCAATTGTCGCGTCTTTCCACGATGAACGGCTGGTGCCTGTCTCGATCCTGATGGCGCTGATAGGGTACGCTGTGGGGAATTACGCGTCGTTACTGCTCGTTGTGCCACTGCTAAAATTGGTCGCAGGGTGATGTAGCCCGGTTTCGTGAAACCGGGGGTTGGTTATTGCTGAAATTGAGGCAGGAGGAGTTGATAGATGGACATGTGGATTTGGTGGGCGCTCGTATTAGCCGTAGTGGGTGTAGTGCTTCTCTCGTTTTTGCCTGTCGTCTGGGGCGTGATGAAGATGATCTGGAGTTATATGGGGCCTCCGTTGTTCGCTGCGATCCTCCTCGTGATCGGCTGGAAGTTCGGCGGATGGATCAGCATCATATTCTACGTTTTCGGCGGAGTGATGGTCTTTTATTCATATATCTATTACAAGAATCGGCTGTGGGATGAGTGATCTGTTCGGGCGTTATTCAACGTCTATTACCTCGTACGAGATACCCGACTTGGCGTAACAAGTCGGGCCACACGCTAATATTCGTAACTTCATGAATAACAACGTACAGCCCCCGGTTTCAGCGAAACCGGGCTACCTTCTCCCAGATCATGTGAAATCCATCTCAAGGGAGCACTCGGGCTTCTCGCCGTGAGTTGCCCGTGACCCGCGTTGTTCGTACGTTCGCATAGATATACCCACCTTGTTCTGTTACCAATCATTTCTGTCCGCGAGAGAGTTTTTGACGCGGCTTCGTTGCCAGGCCTGATACTAGCGCCTATGGCACATCGAGGCAGGACCTCGTAGCCCCTTGTCGGACTGGATAAAAGGGAGAAGTATCATGGCGATCGTTAAGCCTTTTCCGGGATTACGTCCGCGCAAGGACATAGCGTCCAAGGTGGCCAGCCCACCGTACGATGTGTTGAACAGTGAAGAAGCCCGTCAGATGGCGGCTGGTAATGCGGTCAGCTTCCTGCACGTGAACAAGCCGGAAATTGACCTTCCCCCTGACACCGACCCCTATGCGGATGCTGTCTATCAGCAGGGCCGGACAAATCTGCTCAAGTTGATCGAAGATGAAGTACTCGTCCGTGACGCGGAACCCTGTTTCTACCTGTACGCGCAGACTTGGGGTTATCACCGTCAGGTAGGGTTAGTTGCGGCGGCGAGCGTTCAGGAATACATCGACGACAAGATCAAAAAGCATGAGCAGACGCGGGAGAAGAAGGAACGCGACCGTATCCGTCATATCGAAGCTCTGGAAGCTCAGGTCGGGCCGGTATTCTTGACGTACAAGGCGAATCCGGACATCGATACTCTGTTCCGGACCATTCAGCAGGGCGATCCGGAATACGATTTCACCTCGGATGATGGCATCCGTCACACTTTCTGGGTGGTCGGTAGCAAGAAACGTATCGAAGCTATAGCGCAGCAGTTCAGCAAGGTAGAGTGTCTGTACGTAGCTGACGGTCATCACCGCAGCGCGGCCGCAACGTTGGTCTGCCAGAAACGTCGGGATGAGCGTTCCAGCTTTGATCAGATGGAACCGATGAACTTCTTCCTGGCCGTAATTTTTCCGCACGACCAGATGAAAATTCTTCCGTATAACCGGGTAGTACGTGATCTGAACGGTCTGTCCAAGGATGATTTCCTCGCGAAGGTGGGGGAGAAGTTTGAGGTATCCGAGTCGGATAAGGGCGTGGAACCGGCTGATAACAGGCAGTTCGGCCTGTATCTCGACAATAGATGGTATCACCTGGCGGCCAAGGCGGGCAGTTTCGACGCCGATGACGCCGTCAACAGCATCGACTCGGCGATTCTCCAGAACAACCTGCTTCAACCCTTGCTGGGGATTGAAGATCCGCGTACGGATGAACGTATTGACTTCGTCGGCGGGATTCGTGGCATCAAGGAGTTGGAGAAGCGGGTGAACAGCGGCGAGATGGCGGTCGCTTTCAGTTTGCATGAGACGACTATTGAGCAATTGATGAACGTGGCTGATGCTGGCTTGAACATGCCGCCGAAGTCGACTTGGTTTGAGCCGAAACTGCGCAGTGGTCTCGTGATTCACGAGATAGGATCTTGAGGCTGGAGTCTGGAGTAAACAGGCCAGTGCTTGCTTGCATCCGGTTATCCAGTTGCTTCAGCTGGGGTTGCATCATGCCCACGACATTTATGTCGTGGATTATCCGACGATGAATATGCCCCTGTTACCGCCGCAGGCGATAGCAGGGGTGATCCGCAAGTTACAAGGTGCCTGTTTGATTTATCAGGACTCAGGACAGTCGTTAAATGATCCCTGCGAACCGCCAAAAAGACGGCGGGTCACAGGGGCATATATTATAGCTGAGTTATCTGGATAACCGGATGCTCTCAAAGACGATTTCAGTTGTGATGTCGAAATTCAATGAGCCCCCCCCCAGGGTTGGTGTCGTCAGAGATCTTCCGTTGTAATAACGGCACCTTTTGTGTGGAGATGTTTCCCCATGATAGATCGCTTCAAAATGTACGCGACAGCATTGATTCTAGTCTTTTGCCTGCTTCCCGTTCTGGCTGTCAGTCAGTCTACGGATGACTGCTTGATGTGTCATGGAGACCTCGAGTTGGAAGCTGAAGACGGCACATTGGTCGGAGTCGATGAGGAGTACTACCTGGATAGCGTTCATGGCTCGTTTGACTGCATCGACTGTCATGACCAGCCTGGTGCGGACTGGGAAGACATGCCCCACTTCAGTATCTACCGTCCGGTCGATTGCGGAATGTGTCATGAAGATGCGCAACTGAGCTACTCCATCAGCTTCCACGGTCAGGCGCTGGCGCACGGCGTCCGTCAAGCCCCGAACTGTTCCGACTGTCATGGTTCATCTCAAGATCCACATCGTCTGAAGAGTGTCGCCAGTGGCGTTGAGCAGGAACAGGCGTGCCGGGAGGCGTGCCGGGTTTGTCACCGTGAAGAGACGGCAGCCTACCGCGGAAGCGTCCACCAGGTCGCTCATGATCAGGGCAAAGCCAGCCCGAGTTGCACCACTTGCCACCCTACTCATGGCGCTGAGTTACCGCCATCCGCAGGTGTGGTGAACACGCTCTGTTTGTCATGCCATGATAATGCCATGCAATCGGTGATGATTGGGGGGCATCCGTTTGGGGAGACCGAGAAAGGCGTGATCAACTGCGCGTCCTGTCATGACGTTCACGCAACTCATATCCCGGAAGTAGATACAGGCACTCTGCAAGCCTGTGTGGACTGTCACGATGGCTACGAGGAACAGTTCGCGGGTTCGGTGCATGAAGAAATGCTTGCCGACGAGGATATGAACTGTCTGTCATGCCACAAAACGCATCAGGTGACGGAGAACGACGATCAGCTCGAATTCGGTTGCGGGCAGTGCCATGAAGATGAGGAAGCTGTCTACCGCACGAGTGCACACCGTATGGCACGTTTGCATGGTGATATCGTTGCTGCAGAATGCGCAGACTGCCACGGTGGCCACCACATTTTACGGGCTACAGATTCCAAAAGCCCGGTGAACCACGCGAACATCCCTGAGACGTGTGGTGAATGCCACACTAACAATACTGTAATCACCAACGACTACGTTCGCCTTCCGATCAGTTTGCCGAGTTATTCCAACTCAGTGCATGGGAAGGGATTGGATGAGGGCAAACACACTGCAGTGTGTACCGATTGCCACGGCAGCCACAACCTGCAATCTGCGAACGTCTCAACCAGTATGGTAGCACGTGAAAATCTGACCCAGACCTGTGGTCAGTGCCATGAGAAAGAGGCGGATGAATACTCGGGCTCGGCGCACGGGCGCGCGGTGCAACACGGTATCAAGGATTCGCCGGATTGTACTGATTGTCACGACGAGCATTTGATTCTCGACACCTCTGATCCCAAATCGCCGGTCAATCCGACCAACATCGCGAGCATTGTATGTCGTGATTGCCATGAAGATCCGGAAATGGCCGCACGTTACGGCCTGCCGGAAGAGATTATTTCCAGCTACCTGGATAGCTACCACGGATGGGCGCTGAAACGTGGAGGCAAAGCGGTTGCCTCCTGTGAAGACTGTCATAACACGCATAACATTCGCAGTATTCTCGATCCGGAATCAAGCATCAACCCAGACAATGTGGTCGAGACCTGCGGCCAGTGTCACCAGCAGTCAAACGCGACCTTTGCGGCCAGCTACAGCCATATATCCGCACGTGGATCACGGGGTATTCATGACTGGGCACGTATCATTTATATCATTCTGATCGCAGTGGTTCTGGGTGGGATGGCGATTCATAATGCCATAATTCTGCTCAAAGTCGTGCGACACCACCGACGCCATCACCTGTCCAAGCCAGCCATCCTGCGCATGAACAAGAATGAGATCTGGCAGCATATGCTGTTGACGATCACGTTCACCGTTCTCGCGATAACCGGTTTTGCACTCCGTTATCCTGATGCCTGGTGGGTCAATGCGCTGGCATTCATTGGCATGGATGAAGCTGTGCGTGCTTTTGTCCACAGATTGATGGCTGGTCTGCTGATCGCCACATCATTATACCATATCGGGTATCTCTGGTTCACGGGTCGTGGTCGCGATCTTTTGAAATGTATGTTACCCAGGCCGAAGGATGCAGTTCGAGCAGTTGGAACCATGATGTTTTACATGGGAATGCGAGAGAAACAACCGGTCCACGGTATGTTTGACTACACGCAGAAGGCGGAATACTGGGCCCTGGTATGGGGAACTATCGTCATGGCGTTGACGGGATTCATTCTGATGTTCCCGGACATCGTGACCGCATTCCTCCCGGCGTGGGTGATCCGGGTCAGCGAAACGATTCACTTTTACGAAGCTATTCTGGCAGTTGGTGCCATCATCATCTGGCACTTCTTCTTCACCATCTTCATCCCGCGCGAGTATCCGATGAGCTGGATCTGGCTTACTGGTCGCATGGAGAAGCGGGAATGGGAGCATCACCATAGCGATGAAGTAAACGAGCTCGGTCGCGAGCCAGAACAACTACCCCCCACTGGCAAGTATGCCGAAGGACAGAAGGATGACATTCTCATGCCCGACTAGATCACCAGGATCTGTAGGTTTGGATCGATGTTCTCTATTCATCACTTCGTTATTACTGGCCATGCTGTTATCCGGTATGGCGGTCGTAGGATTTGCTCAGGATAATGAAGACTGCGAGATGTGCCATGATGATCCCGATCTGAATCGAATCGAACAGGGTATCCCGGTTTCGCTATATGCCAACAGCGATATGGTTGAAGGATCAGTGCACGCGGGCCTCGATTGTATCGACTGCCATCAGTCCCTGGGTGGTGTAGAGGATTTCCCGCATGATCCGGAGCTTCCGGGTGTTGATTGCTCCATGTGTCACGATGATGCGTTTGAAGAATACATGGTCGGTTTTTATGAGCACTTGAAGGGACGTGGGTTCAGTGCAATTCCAGGATGTACCACCTGCCACGGTAATCATGAGATTTCCGGCCAGGCGGACACACGCCGTGTCTGCGGTGTCTGCCACAACCAGGAAGTGCGGGCTCTCGAGGGGTCAGTTCATGGGAGTACAGCGGCAGGAACCATTTCCTGCACCTCGTGTCATGATGCCCACACCAAGAGCGAACGTGGTGACATGTTGCCTGCGGACTGGCGTTTGGAGGTTACCGACCGCTGCCTGGCCTGTCACAACGATGAATCTGCCGGATACCTCAACTCGGAACACTATCTAGCTGTAAGGGCCGGTAACGAGGGAGCTCCGGTCTGCGTTGACTGTCACGGCTTCCACGAGATCGCGAGTAAGGATGATCCATTATCTCCGATTCACGTGGACAACATGGATGCTACCTGCTCCCGGTGTCACGAAGGGAAAGAACAGACCATACACCGTAAATCAGGTGTTGATCCGCGTTTAACTACTTGTGCAGCCTGTCATACTGGTCATGAGACTCATTTCGAAGGGGATGTGGGTGGACATTTCCAGGAAGAAGTGAGCCTTACCTGCAACCGTTGTCATGAGAGAGATGAGCATGCTTCTGATGATATGGCGCATGCGGCGCTGATGGCTGGTCAGGGGAGCGAATCGCTGTCCTGTCTCGACTGTCATACCTATCACTACGAAGGTGCCAGCGAAGCGCACCTTGCAGGCGGCGGAACCCTGGAATGCGCCAGCTGCCATGAAGAAGAGAACGATCTGTGGTCACGCAGTGCACATGGTATTGCTTTCCGCAAGGGGCACGAAGAAGCCCCGACATGTAAAACCTGTCATGGTAGTGAAAATGTGCAGAGAATCGCAGATAGATTCAATGGTCAATCCATCATTTCGCTGTGTGCGTCCTGCCACGCCAACCGTGACATGATACTGCGATTCCAGCTTAATCCAAACGCGGTAAGCGGTTATCTGAATACGTATCATGGCAAGGCATATTCACTCGGCTACCAGGGCGAGGATTTCGCGACATGTGTCTCATGTCACGACAACCATCTGATTCTTCCAAGCGATAATCCTGAGTCATCCATCGCGCAACAACACATCATGGAGACTTGCGGTCGTTGTCACGATGATGTGAACAAAAATTTTGTCTCTCAACTCCAGCACTATGACCCGATGGCGCACGAAGCTCACCCGGTGCTCGATGTGATCCACTTTGCAATGATCTGGTTGCTGCGGATTACGTTGACCGTCTTCGGAATCCACACAATCCTCTGGTTATGGCGTGCCGGCTTTGAACGTGTTCGACATGGGCGCCAGATCCGTAGACGTAAAGGCCAGGTCCGGTACATGCGCTTCGGAGTTTTCGTACGCATACAGCATGCTATCGTGATTGTCAGCTTCCTGCTGCTGGCGATGACCGGTCTGCCACTGAAGTACTCCTATACCGAGATCTCATATTGGATCGCGAACAATCTGGTTGATCTTCGGACAATGGCGATCTTGCACCGTATTGGCGCAGGCATGACATTCACCTACTTCGCGATGCACCTTGGCAGCTTGATGTACAAGCTGATCAGGGGTACATCGACGCTGAAATCGTTGCTTTGGGGACCGGACAGTCTCGTCCCGCAACCACGAGATATCGTACAGTTCTTCCAGCATATCGGCTACTTCATCGGGTTAGCTGAACGACCAACCTTTGGACGTTTCTCATACTGGGAAAAGTTTGACTACATGGCCGTATTCTGGGGTGTGGCGATAATTGGAGCGTCAGGTCTTACACTCTGGTTCCCGGAATTCTTCACCCAGTTCCTGCCCGGTTGGGCGATTAACGCCGCCGCGATCATTCACTCGGAAGAGGCCTTGCTCGCGACTGGATTCATCTTCACCATCCATTTCTTCAACGAGCATTTCCGTCCCGAGAACTTCCCGATGGACGAAGTCATTTTCACCGGACGTGTCAGCGAACATTTCATGATGGAAGAGCGTAAGGATTGGTACGAACGGATGAAGGCGGAGGGCAAGCTGGATTCCATGCGTGTCAAGCCAATGGCGGTTCTGCCACGGGTTCTGCTTTACACCTTTGGCTTCACTGCCCTCGCTATCGGGCTTGCGTTATTGGTGCTGATTGTCATCGGGACATTTACCGGGTAATCACATGGCGATACGGATCTGCATGGTAGACTGGTTGTACCGTTTTTCGGGATATATGTCCCCGTTTTCTGATGAGGTTGGATACAGGTGAGGGAGTTTCTCACTGGGAGGTGGGGTTCCACGCTCGGACACTTGAGTTCTCCATGAGGGAGAACTCATGCGGGTCAATTGGATATTTGGCGCTCAAGGACCTCCTTTACCTTACTTGCCAGGGTATCAACTGTCAGTGGCTTCTGAATGAAGTCGATTCCCTCTGCGAGTACATTCTTTTGGGTAATAATATCCTGTGTGTAGCCGGACATATAGATGACTTTCATGATTGGATAATTCTCTATCAGATGAGCATACAATTCCTCTCCATTCATGTTTGGCATGATGACGTCTGTCAGGAGAAGATCGACTGTCAGATCCTGTTCTCGCATCATCGCAATAGCTTCGTTTCCGCTGCTGGCAGAATATATAGTATAGCCACAAGCCTCTAGAATACGAGATGCAATCAAGCGGACATCATTCTGATCTTCGACAACCAGGATGCTTCCGGTCCCACGGTGCCTCTCAAATCCTTTCGCGGAATCAGCAACCGATACTGATTCATCCTCAACCAGCGGAAAATACAAGTTGAAGGTCGTACCCTTTCCAAGTTCACTGTCAACCCAGACGTGACCTCCATGCTGTTTAACTATCCCATAGACGGTTGATAGCCCCAATCCGGTTCCTTTGCCAACGTCCTTTGTGGTGAAAAATGGATCGAATATATTCTGGGTAGTATCCTTGTCCATGCCTTCGCCATTATCACTGATTGAAAGCAGTATGTAGTGGCCAGCCTTCATACCTGTATGAGTGCCGGTGTACTTTTTGTCGAGTTCGAGGGCTTTCGTTTCAACTCGAATGATCCCACCGTCCGGCATTGCATCTTGAGCGTTGACAAAAAGGTTCATCAGGATCTGTTCTATCTGTGAAACATCAACGCGAATATGTCCGATTAACGCTCCGTATTTCATCGTAATCTTCACATCCTCACGGATGGTCCTGCGGAGAATTTTTCTGAAATTCTCAATCAACTCGTTCAAATTCACCGTCTTAACATTGAGAACCTGTTTACGGCTGAAGGCTAACAGTTGGCGGGTCAACTCCGCGGCTCGAGTGGCGGTTTCGTTGATTTCGTGCAGGTCTTCATACAGCGGATTCGATGGTTCCATTTTTATCATCGCGAGTTCAGTATTGCCGATGATTGGTGTGAGAAGGTTATTAAAATCGTGCGCGATTCCTCCCGCCAGATGGCCTATGGATTCGATTTTCTGTGCCTGGCGAAGTTGATCCTCAAGGGATTTCTGTTCGCTGATATCATTTTGAGCTCCCCAGATCGCGACCAGGTGATCATCTTCAACGACTCCATGAAAGCTCTCGAGGAGGTACAGATCATTTCCATCTTTGTCGATATCTATCGTCTCCTCATTTTTTACCTGATACTCTTTATCATCAAGAACTAGTACCGCTCTTTCACCATAGTTAGGTGCAAAATCGATCGTTGGGTTTCCAATCATGTCCTGGGGAGTCAGCCCGTACATCATTGCGAGGGAATCATTGACTTCACCAATAACCGAATATTTGTTGATCCAGTCAATCATCTCCTCTTTGGGAAGATCTATAGGAACTGGTTTTGCTATATCAACCCGGTAAATTCCCTGAGTGCTGTGCTGGTCAAAGCTCTTCAAACGGTCGGCGTATTTTCGCAAGTTTTCTTCGGCTTGCTTGTGCTCGGTGATATTGACAACAGCACCTCTGATTCCGTCGAACTTGCCGTCTTTGAATATTGGATTTGCATGCAGCAGCATCGGGAAGGATGATCCATCAGCTTTTATTGCCTCGTATTCGATTGTGGGTTTTTCTCCATTGGCTATTCGCTTGACTAGATTAGCCCTGGCACGTTCTCTGTCTTCAGGTACAAGCAGCTCAATTGCGTTTAATCCCTTGTCGAAATCCTCTTCTGAATATCCAAACAGTTCAAACGACTGGTTGTTAGCATAGCTCAGAGTGAGCTCGCGGTCGGTTTCAAAGATTGAGATTGGAAGCAGCTGCGACATATCTCTGAAACGTTCCTCGCTCTCACGCAGTGCCTTTTCCGCCTGTTTGCGGTCGGTAATGTCTACTATGGCACCTTCCATGTAATCCTGTTCTGGATACGCCTTTACTGAGATAGAGAATGTGGTTTCAGTGTTATCGTGATGCCAAAGGTCTATTTCGAAACCATTAACTTCACCATCCTGTATCAGCTTTGAGATCAGCTTTTCACGTTGGGTGATGTCCCGATACAACTCGGTTGAGTGTACTTTGCCAATGATTTCATCAACAGCTAATCCCATCATTTCGGCAGCTTTGGGATTCACATCAAGAAACAAACCATCAGACAACCGGGATCGGAATAGGCCAACTAGAGCGTTCTGGTAGAAATTCCGGTAGCGCTCCTCGCTTGCCTGCAGTGCCTCTTCAGCCTGTCTGCGTTTCTCAATCTCATTTTTGAGATCTTCAATATGTTCCCGGAGTTTACCACTGCTGTTGTTATAGCTTTCCCATGTTTGTTCATGAAGGCGCTTCAGGCGAACGAGCTCATGTTTCAGGTTCTGATTTTCTTCAATTGCTGATTGCCCATGCTCCATAACATCCAGATAGCTTGAAATTGTGGTATGCAGGGTGGGGAGCATTTCCTTTGTTACTACAATGTGCCAGAGTTCGGAACCGAGCGGAGTGAGGGAAAAGGCTTCTCCCGTTGAGACTACTATGCCATGAATCCGATCCGCGAAATCTCCCACCAGTTCAAGGGCAGTGCCCAATGATTCTGTGAATAGAGCAATGCGGTTTCCAAGGAGATCAAGTTTGGTCGGTATCTTGGGTTCGAATCCTTCTGGCGGATTCGGGCTGAGGCTTAGAAAGATTTTTTTCAGTTGTTGGATCCTCCGATTAGCAGAAGGATGAAAGTCATATTGTGGAACATCGAATCAGTGTATCCATCATCAGTTTTCATCGGTCCAAATTCACCGAATGATGGAAATCCGGCAAGGGCTTCAAGTGATTTGCAATTATCCACTATATTGCTCACTTCGGTATCCAGGTGTTCCGCGAGCACTTTTTTCCGACCAGCACAACTAACAGCGAGCGCTGCTATTGGGTTGAAGGGGAGATTGGAAATGGATTGCGCGATATCTTTTACGTCCTCAATGATCTTTTCCCGGGGAGTCAGGCAAACTTGAGCATAGTCACCTTGTGTGACGCCACCAAACAGCTTGATTCCACTCTCATCCTGCCCGGGATCGGGGAGCAATACTGACCGAATCCGACCGTTAACATCGTTCATGTGTTCGGTGAGTTTGAGTGAAATGATTCCCTGGTCAATCACGACTATAGGTTTTCCGATTTCACGTTCAACGAATTCCATTGCTGGAATATTGTCGATCATCCGGATCGTAGTCCCCTCGAATTCAGTGATCTTGCCCGAACTGCCCATGGGCTGCATGGTATTGGCGATGAGGATATCAAATTCGATCTCGCCTTCCACCGCAAGCACTGCTACACAGTCAGTGTAAACCTCCCGGTTGGCATAAACGAAACACTTGCTGAACGTATAGTCATCACCAGCAGAACCACCAACGACTGGACCGCGTGCTGATTTTTGTACTGCGGCAATAATCTCGGTGGTGTCAGTTCGGAAGTCAGTTGTCAGAAAATAAAGGGCAGGGTCGGATCGCTTACATGCTTCATGAAGTCTGGCGAAACATCGTTCGGTGGCTTCAAATGGCTGGCTGCCAACACCCGATTCACAAGCGATATGCCAATTGACAGCTCCATCCGAATTCATTCCAAGGGCAGAAACGCCAGAATCACCAACCTTGTTGTATTCATAGAATCCATCACCAGTATTTCCGATCAGAACTATATCATCTGAGTCCAGCACGTCCAGGATACCTTCAACGAGCTCAGGCGAGCCCTGGTATTCTATGGTTGGGAAGAGAAATATCACTTCGGGTTGCAGACTAGCTAGCCCCTCGCCGATCTCGATACCGGCTCGATATGGATCAGTAATCGTCGAACTACAGGATTTAGCATTCATCCCGACCACCCTTTCACCAGGAAGCTGGTATTGACCCCGGACAGCACTAGCTCACGGACCTGCAGCTGTTCTCACATTTACAAATACTACCATCAATTGCCACGAATAACAACGGCAATCGTGTTCTTGGTGTGATAAGAAATGAGTAATACTCAATAGGGAAGGTAGCTCGAAAGTAGTCTCGAATAAAGGGATAATCATCCCATTTCTGGAGTTTGGTTACTATAAATATTCAACTTGGAAGACAATATCTTCATTGTCAATCTGATAGGATGTTCGGGCGGATCAGCAGGTGGTGGAAGTGCAATCTTATCATTCGTAGAGACTATGGTTCGATCAATCGAACAGAGGTTAGAACTGGCTGAAT